>JAHEEM010000110.1 GCA_024640695.1 Rhodospirillaceae bacterium
CCGCAGTCGACAAGCTTGATGCTACTGCCCTGTGAGTCGACGATACCAAAACCGGTGAGCCGCGAGCCGGGATCGATGCCGAGGATGCGGACTGCGTCTCTCACCCCGGAAGCTGCCGGCACCGCATCAAGCCGACGCCTCGAGGAGCTCTGCGGGGATATCGGCATTCGAGTAGACCTGCTGGACATCGTCGAGCTCATCGAGGACATCCAAGAGCTTGAGTGCGCTCTCTGCCTCCTGCGCATGCAGCTCGATCGTCGTTGAGGCTCGCATCGTGACTTCCGCATTCTCCGGCTCGAGGCCGGCCTCCTCGAGGGTGTCGCGCAGCGCTTCGAAATCTCCGGGATCGCTGAGCACCTCGATGGAGCCGTCGTCGTTGGTCACAAGATCGCTCGCGCCCGCATCGATGGCCACTTCCATGATCTTCTCTTCGTTGCTGCCGCTTGGAAAGCTCAGCAACCCGGTGCGGGTAAACAGATATGCGACCGAACCATCGGCACCGAGGTTGCCGCCGTATTTCGAGAAGGCGTGCCGAACCTCGGCGACAGTCCGGTTACGGTTGTCCGTCAAGCAGTCGACGATCACCGCAACCCCGCCGGGCCCATAGCCTTCGTAGCGTACTTCCTCATACGACGCGCCCTCGTCCTCGCCGGTGCCGCGCCGGATTGCGCGCTCAATACTGTCCTTTTGCATGCTCTGCGCTTTGGCCTTGGCGACGGCCGTTCGCAGACGCGGGTTGGAGGCCAGATCGCCGCCGCCCTCGCGCGCAGCAACCGTGATTTCTCTAATCAGCTTGGTAAAAAGCTTGCCGCGCTTGGCATCCTGGGCGCCTTTCCGAAACCGGATATTGGCCCATTTACTATGGCCGGCCATATAGACAGTACCTGTTCATGACCTGATTGCTTACGGCACGCATGACAACGGCGCCCCCGCCGCGCTGGCCCCCGCCGTGACTCGTCGGCGGGGCCGAGCTCCCGTGCACTAACCTGCTCCGTAACTCCAACTCCGGCGAGCCAGCGGCCCGCCGCCGCCTATGATAACGGGATTTGCCGGTGCGAACATCAGGCGCAGCGACGCGCGGGCGACGGCCGCGGGCGACAGCGCTCGCCACGGGCACGGCGGCTGATGAGGCGGCTTCTAGCGGTTGATCGCGTGGATAGCGCGTTTATCGGCGGCAAGGGCCGCCTCGTGCAGCGCCTCCGAGAGCGTCGGGTGCGCATGAACGGTGCGCTGCAGATCCTCGCTGGATGCCGAAAACTCCATCGCCAGCACGGCTTCTGCGATGAGCTCTCCAGCAACGGGGCCAATGATATGCACACCGAGCAATTCGTCGTCTTCGACAGCCGAGATCAGCTTCACGAACCCTTCTGTTTGCTCCATGCCCTTAGCGCGGCCATTCGCCGCGAAAGAGAAGCTGCCGACCTTGTACGCGACGCCTTCGTCACTGAGCTGCGCCTCGGTCTTGCCGACCCAGGCGATCTCGGGCGCGGTGTAGATGACAGACGGAATCACGTCGTAGTTGACCTCGGCGAACTTGTCCGCGATCAGATCCGCAACCATTACGCCTTCCTCGGTGCCCTTGTGCGCGAGCATCGGCCCGCGCACAACGTCACCGACAGCCCACACGCCCGGCAGGTTCGTTCGACAGTGCTCATCGACGACGACAAAGCCCCGCTCGTCGAGATGCAGCTCCAGGCCGTCGGCAAGCAGCTCGCTCGTGAAGGGCCGCCGCCCGACGCAGACGATGAGCTTATCGACGTCGAGCGCCTGCTCCTCGCCCCCAAGCTCGTAACGCAGCTTCACGCTGTCGCCGTTGCGCTCGGCGGCGGTCAAGCGCGCGCCGAGACGGATATCCAGCCCTTGGCGCTTGAAGGATCGAGCGGCTTCCTGAGAAATCTGCGCATCCGCCATCGGCAATAGCGCATCGAGCGCCTCGAGCATAACGACCTCGGCGCCGAGCCTTTTCCAAACGCTGCCCAGCTCCAAACCGATGACGCCGGCACCGATGATGCCCAGGCGTGCAGGAACCTGCTCGAACTCGAGCGCGCCCCACGAGTCGACGATACGCTCGCCGTCGAACGGCGCAATTGGGAGCTCGATCGGGACCGAGCCGGTCGCAATAACAATGCTCTTTGCGCGCAGCGTCTGCACGACGCCGGCGGCGTCCACCAGCTCGACGCGATTCTCGCCGAGCAATCGGCCGCGACCCTGCAGAGCGGTAACGCCATTCGACTTCAACAGCGCCGCGATGCCTCCGGTGAGCTGCTTGACGATACCGGCTTTGCGCGCCTGCATCTTCGCAAGATCGACCGAGACGGAGCCGACTTCGATGCCGTGCTTTGCAAATTCCGTGCTGGCTCGGTGCACGAGCTCCGAGGATTCGAGCAAGGCCTTCGATGGGATACAGCCTGCATTGAGACACGTGCCGCCGAAGGCGCGCGTTCCGTCGTAATTTTTCCAATCGTCGATGCACGCGGTCTTAAGTCCGTTCTGCGCGGCACGGATCGCCGCTGGGTAACCCGCCGGTCCTGCACCAATGACGACAACGTCGAACTCTTGCTCGCTCATGGGGCTCCTAAAGTTAAACCTGTAGCATCAGGCGCGCAGGATCTTCGAGCAGCTCTTTGAGCGCAACGAGGAACTGCACGGCCTCACGGCCATCGACAAGACGATGGTCGTAGGTCAGCGCTATATACATCATCGGCCGTGCTTCGATCTCCCCGTCCACGACGACAGGTCGTTGCTGAATCTTGTGCATGCCGAGGATGCCGCTTTGCGGCGGATTCAGGATCGGCGTCGACATCAACGAGCCAAAGATACCGCCATTCGTGATCGTGAACGTTCCGCCCGTGAGCTCATCCATACTGATCGCGCCCGTTCGTGCCCGCTCACCGAAGTCGGCGATCGCTGCCTCGATCTGCGCATAACTCAGCGACTCTGCGCTGCGGAGGATAGGCACGATCAGTCCGCGGTCGGTCGACACCGCGACCCCGATATCGAAGAACTCGTGGTAGACGATTTCTTCGCCATCAAGGCTCGCATTGAGAACTGGCAAGCGCCGCAAGGCTTCAATCGAGGCCTTGACGAAGAACGACATGAAGCCAAGCTTCACGCCGTGCCTGTGCTGAAACTGATCTTTGTAACGCGCGCGCAGCGCGATGACCTCGGTCATGTCGACTTCGTTGAAGGTCGTCAGCATTGCTGCTGTCTGCTGCGCGTCGACCAAACGCTCGGCAATGCGGGCACGCAAGCGCGTCATCCGGACTCGCTGCTCGACTCGCGCATCGCCGACCGCCGCCGGGCCAACGTCAAGGGTCTTGGCAGCATCCTCATCGAGCTCGGCGCCACTACCGCTGCTCTTGAGATAGCTCAAAACGTCACCTTTGGTTATTCGGCCTTCACGACCCGTGCCTGCGATCTGCGCCGCATCGAGGTCGTGCTCCTCCACGAGCCGGCGTACTGCCGGGCCGAGTTTATCTGGCGATCGGGGCGCCCCGGCTGCCTCTAGCGGTGCAATCGCGGCACCCTGCTCGGCCGCAGGCTCCGCCGGTTGCGCAGCGACAGCACCCGGCTCGAGCAATGCCAGCACCTGGCCGCTCGTAACGGTCGCGCCGTCGTTGATCTTGATCTCGGCGAGCACACCGTCGTTCGGGGCCGGAACCTCGAGCACGACCTTGTCGGTCTCCAGATCGACGAGATTCTCGTCTCGCCGAACGGCGTCGCCCGCGCGCTTGTGCCATGTCACCAGAGTGGCGTCAGTGACAGACTCGGGTAGCTGTGGAACTTTGACCTCGATACTCATACCAACTGTTCTCTCCGTTCAGTGGCCACTAGCCGCCACACCGACTGAATTCGCAGTCTCAAGCCCCAAGGCAGCGCTAACGAGAGCCTCTTGCTGCAGCGTGTGAAGCTTATGAATGCCCGATGCGGGCGCCGCCGCGCCCGGTCTGCCCGCGTAGCTCAGTTCATGCCGCTCGCTCAGCGGCTCCTGCAGTCGATGACGAATCTGATACCACGCACCCTGGTTTTCCGGCTCTTCCTGGCACCAGACAACATGCGCAGCATTAGGGTAGTGTGCAATCGTTGCAGCGTACAGCTCGACGGGGAACGGATAAAGCTCCTCCACTCTGATTAATGCAGCATCTTCGACTCGATGCTCGATCCGAGCCTGCACCAGGTCGTAATAGACCTTGCCGCTGCAAAATATCAGACGCCGCACGCGATCACGATCAAGCGCCGCGGTCGTCTCGCCGATCAATGGCTGAAATCCTCCGGAAGTGAGCTCGTCCAGCGTTGAAACCGAGGAACGGTGCCGGAGCAGGCTCTTCGGTGTCATGACGACAAGCGGCTTTCTTACCGCTCTCATCATCTGGCGTCGCAGCATGTGAAACATCTGCGCCGGCGTCGAGGGCACACAGATCTGCATATTGTGCTCGGCGCATAGCTGCAGGAAGCGCTCCAACCTGGCGGAGGAATGCTCCGGTCCCTGTCCTTCGTAGCCGTGTGGAAGGAATAGCGTCAGGCCACAGAATCTGCCCCACTTGGCTTCCCCGGAGCTGATGAACTGATCGATGACGACCTGAGCACCGTTGACGAAATCGCCGAACTGCCCCTCCCAGATTACGAGACAATCCGGCGATGTGGTGCTATAGCCGTACTCGAAGCCAACCACGGCCTCCTCGGACAGCAGCGAATCGCCGATCGTCATAGCGCCCGGATTTGCGACCACCGACTCCAGCGGCGTGATCGAACGGCCGTCGTGCTGATTGAAGAATGTTGCATGGCGGTGAAAGAAAGTGCCCCGTCGGCTGTCCTGACCGATCAGACGCACGTGGAAATCCTCGGCAAGCAGGCTCGCGTAGGCCAGCGTTTCTGCAAAGCCCCAATCGAGCTCAAGCTCGCCGGCCACCATGCGGCGACGGTCATCCAGCACTCGCTGGACCCGCGGATGTAACTTGAAATCCGCCGGAAGATGGGTAACGAGATCCCCGAGGCGGTCGAGCTCGGCGCGCGCAATCGCAGTCTCCACGGGGGCGGTCGAGGGCGTGGTAAAGCGGGTCCAGTCCGCGGTGAACTGGTTGCCGATCATGCCGAGGCACGCCTCGTTCGGTGAGTGGCCCTGGTCGAGACAGTCCCGATATGCCTGCGCCGCAGCAGTGAGATCATCGGCAGTCAGAACGCCCCGATCGACGAGCCGTTCGCCATACAAGGTCCGCGTCGTCGGATGCCGGCGAATGGTCTGGTACATGATCGGCTGCGTCGCCGCGGGCTCATCGGCCTCGTTGTGGCCGAGGCGGCGGTAGCAGACCAGATCGATCACGATATCCTTGTGAAACGCCCGCCGGTAGTTGAGCGCAAGCCGTAGCGCAGCCACGGCCGCCTCCGGCTCGTCACCGTTGACGTGCAACACCGGCGCTTCGACCATTTTGGCAATGTCCGAGCAATACGGCGTGGAGCGCATGTCGTCCAGATTGCTCGTCGTGAATCCGATCTGATTATTGATGACGATATGGACGGTGCCGCCGGTGGAGAAATGCCGCACCTGTGAGAGCTGCAGAGTCTCGGCAACGACACCCTGCCCAGCCATCGCTGCGTCGCCGTGAATCAACACGGGCACAACTTGGTTCCCCTCACGATCGCCGCGCCGGTCCTGCCGCGCTCGAACGGAGCCTTCGACGACCGGATTGACGATCTCCAGGTGCGAAGGATTGAAGGCCAACGCCACATGGACGTTCCCACCGGGCGTGCGGATGTCCGCAGAGAAGCCCATGTGGTATTTCACGTCTCCGGAGCCTGCCAGTGCGTCGAGGTCGTAGGCCCCCTCGAACTCGGAAAACAGCTCTTGCGGCGACTTCCCCAGAACGTTGACCAGCACATTGAGCCTGCCACGGTGGGCCATACCAATGACGATCTCCTGCACGCCTTGCTCACCGGCGCGTTGAATCAGGTCGTCGAGCATCGGAATCAAACCTTCGCCGCCTTCGAGCGAAAAGCGCTTCTGACCGACGTACTTCGTATTTAGATATCGCTCGATACCTTCCGCACGATTCAAGCTCGCGAAGATCGCGCGCTGCTCGGCCTGGCTGAATTTAAGGTCGAACATCGTCGACTCGAATCGCTCTCTGATCCACAGTCGCTCGCGAGCCCGGGAGAGGTGCGCGAACTCCGCGCCGATCTTGCCGCAGTAGATACGCTTGAGGACCGCAATGATCTCGCGCAGCTTCATGCGTTTGCGGCCCGTGCCGGCAAGGCCGCCCGGATAAAACTCCGTCTCCATATCGACGCTGTCCAAGCCGAGGTAATCGAGCTTGAGCACCGCCGGCACGTGTCGCTCCCACAGCCCCAGCGGATCGAGGTCCGCAATCTGGTGGCCGCGCATGCCGTAAACCTGAATGAGCCGAGCCACGGCTGCTTGTTTCTCGCTGGCCGGCTGCGAGGACGCCGCCGCTGGGCTAGCGCCGGATGTTCGGCGCTGTGCCTGCAATCGCTGCGCCACCTCTGCGAGCAGCGGTCCATGCGCGACGTCAGCGCCGCCGCCATTGCTGAGAGTGCTAAAAAACTCCCGCCACCCCGGCGCAACGCGCGAAGGATCCTCGAGATAGGTCTCGTAGAGCGCTTCGACGTATGGCGCGTTGGCGCCGTGCAAGGGCGACGACTCGTACTGTCGTTTGAGTTCCTGGCTCATCCTGCAAAGAGTGCCCAACCGAAATCTGGGCTGTGCTAATGGGGGGCCGCATCCGCGCGGCCGGAAAAAGTGATCCAGCGCTGCGCAGCCGCTTAGCTTAGCTCAATGCAAGTGAACTTCATATGCCAGCGTTCTGCCGCGCGCAGCGTCCCCGGGACTCAGATCAACTCCCGCAGCATCCACCACTCGTAGCAAATCAGCGCCAGATAGAGCACAAAGCAGGAGTGCATGAGGGCGCTGACGCGAATCACCCGGAAGACACGAGCTCGGGCCAGCGCGACGAGCACGAGGACGCCGACGCCGGTTAGAAGCAGTTTCACGCTCGCGAAGAGCTCCGGAAAGAAGGTCAACACATACGCGAGTAGCGGGTTTGCCTCGTTGGCCCCGTGGGTTATCAGCGTCACGGTCAGGAAAGCGTCGGTGACGCTCAACAGGAGGATCATGATCGACAGGGCCAGCAGGTGCGGCTCGTGCCAGTCTACAAGGGCATGCCCCTCTCCATGCCTGCGCCCACCGCGGCGGCGAGGCGTCAGGCCTCCCTGGAAGAAGGTCCGGGCGCTGAGCTCACGGCGATCGTAGCCGCCGCGCCGATTGTCTTGTTCGCCTGAAATCCATATCGCAGCTTCTCGCACCACCACACCTCTTTAGTAACAAACCCCCCGTCGATGGCAGGGCACGGCCCTACCAAGTAGGCATGATGCAAGTTTCAAGCCCGTTGCAGCGGAAGCGCCGCGCGCCGCCGCTTGGTCCGCCGCGGCGAGCCCAGCTCAGAGACGGTCTGTAAGATAAACCGACAGTTTAAGGGCTATGGGGCTCGCTGCTCGGTTACGCCCAGCAGATAGGCGATTAGGGCGCGACGGTCGCTCGCGGCAGAGTACCCGGCAAACACCATACTCGTCCCGGGGACGAAGCTCGCGGGCGCTGCCAGCCACGCGTCGAACGCGGGCGGCGTCCAGGTCAGGCCCGAGTCCGCAAGAGCCGCGGAATATTGAAAGCCGGTCTTTGCGGCCGCCGGCGTGGCGAAGATCCCGCCGAGATTCGGTCCGAGGAGGTGATCCTCGCCGGGGCGCAGCGTATGGCAAGCCAGGCAGGCGAGGCTCAGCTGCTCACCGCGCTCGATATCGGCCGAGGCATACTCGGGCTCCTCGAGATAGGCCTGCGCCGGCCTGATCGGCCCGACGTCGAAGGTCTGCGCGCTCGGCGCCGCGGGTGCGCCACCACCGGTCGTAGCCGGCGCAGATCCCGGCGGCGCGCATGCGGCTAATGCAACCAGCGGCACGGCGAAAAAGCAGGCGCGGCTCATCTGGAAGGTCGCGGATTGATTAGCCAGAGTCTGGGGGCCAGTGACGGCGCACGCCTTCGCCGGCGTGCCCTGAAGGGTGGATTTCACTGTTCCGGGGGCGGTAACACGAATTGCGCATATGGCAGCGGCGGTTCCTGATCCGGCGGCAAGTAAGCAGGCGCAGGGCTGCCGGCCGGGCCAAGATAACGGATAAAGGCATAAATGGCACGCAGGTCGTCGTCGTTCATCTCACTCAACACCCACCACGGCATCGCTGGGCGCGCGCGCAGGTTCTTTGCCAGCGTCAGCCACTGATCTTCAGTTAAAGCCCCGAGCAGCAAGCGCAGGTTCGAGCCGTAGGTCGTGCCCCATGGTCCCCGCCAGCCAAAGGTATCGCCGAGCAGCCAGTCACTCTCCGGAATCTGGCTCTCCGCCGCCAGATAGCCGGCCGTATGGCAGTCATTACAGCCGCCGATCTTGACGACATAGCGGCCGCGTTCGACGGTGGCGCTGTCGGCGTTTTGTGCTGCGGCGAAATCGGCCAAGAGGGTGCACGACAGCAGCGCGGACAATACCGCAAAACGCATCATATTTCTCATGACTACTATCCTTATGCAACGCGAACTGTGTCATTACGCTGAGCGCGGACCAGACAGTCGGAATACCTCTCGCCGCCGTCTGTTAACGCGTCGCGAAACTATCATACCGGTCACACCGGCGCGCAAAAGTTGCGCACCGTAAGCCGATCCATCATTCGAGCCCGGCTTCGGCCTCACGCAGATTTTCGAATAAACACGCGACCGTGGAAGCGGACAGCGTATCCATAATGTGTCTGTCGCCTTTCTCGACCCAATATCCTAGCTCGGCGAGCTTATCGGTCAGCTGCTGCAGTCGTTTACTTATTATAGCGCGCTGGCCCGACGCTATTCGCCCATTGCGAATCCGGCGCTCGCCAGCGACTGCAAAAAGGTCTGCTGCTCCTCTGTTTCAAGCGCAAGCGGGGCGGACACCCAATACGCCAGCTCGGTGTGTCGCAGAAGCTTGCGGCGACCGCCTTGAGCGCCGGGAACTCCTTCAACACCGCGCGCGGGTTATTCCAGTTACCCGAGCAGTCTTTAAGGCCGGCGACTACATCCGGAGATTGGGTATCAGTTATAACTAATTCCCTGCCATGTCGACGTTTCGCGCGGAGGCCGCTGTGCTGCGATGCAGACTAAAGCTTCCACTCGAAACCAATCTGCAGCGAGACGTCCGGCGCGGCGCGCACCACGAGGTCCTCGATGACGGCAATGGTCAGCACGCGCTGCTCGTCAATGGCCCACCAACCTCCAAGCGTCGCCTGCATCGCAGCATTGCCGATCTGCTCGAGATGGCTATCGTAATAAGCCGAATGCAGATCCAGCTGCGCCTTGAGACCGAGCCGCGCAAACGGCTGCCAGCTTACGCCAACCATCCCCAGCCCGACCCAATCATTGCTCTGCGCCGGGAACCGATCCGGCTGCCCGATGCGCAGCAGCCCGGCGCCCCAAAACCAGCCTGCCGGATGAGAGGCCCACGAGCTTGCGCCCCGATGCAGCAACGAGACCGCAACGTCCGCTGCGCCGCTCCCCATGAGGAGGTCGGTGTCACCGGTCGGGAGCTTCACGCTAAGCTCCAGTCGCCAGCTGCCGTCGCGGCCCGCCGTTCGCGCCGCACTGAGCATCAGATCGCCAAGTCCAGTGGCGGCCTGGCTGCGAAAATAGCTCGGCCCGGGTCCGTCATCGTAGAAAAACTGGATCTCGTTCTCTGGGCGGGAGTTCCGTTTGCCATCCGGCAAGTTGAATACGGAGTGCCACGCGTCAATGAAATCATCGAGCACGCCACCTGAGTTTCTTATCAACGGCAGCGCGGCAGTCACGCTCCAAGCCTCGCTGACGCGCCGCTCGTAGACGAAGTCGAGGCGCCAGGTCTCGCCGTCGAGTGTCAAGCGCTCGGCACCGGCTTCGGCAAACTGAAAGTGACTGGCCACGTTGCCGATCACAGCAAAGCGCGCCGACTGGCCGGTATCGAGCCCGCCCTCCCAGGTCGGCACGCCGAAAATCGCGATCGGTGGACTCAGGTTCCGAGCCCGCATCGGCTGCGTCAACGGGTCGGCGGTCGCTAACGGTGCCCACAGCACAACTATCAGCGCGATCAAAGCTGGCATCAGGTCCACCAGGCCCGTGCGATTACCCAAGGCAAGGACCTACGCAGCAGCAGCAGCGCGAAAGCGGCGACGCGGAGAGCCTGGCGATCGCGCGACGAAGCAAGCGCGGGGCTGTTGCGGCCCCGGCAGAGGTTGGCGGCAACCGGGCATGTCCGATTCCTTCGATTTTTGGGTCGCAGCAGCCGATAGCCCTTACCCAGACCGCCGCGCTTCTGGCCCGCCATTGAGCACTTATCAACGGTGCCTGTCGATGACAAGAATCTCATAGCGGCCATCTGGGCCAATCATCCAGGAACTCAGGGCGCTGACAATCGACACGATCAGCCATCCAAATAGCGCCGCGAAGAACCCGTTAACCTCGAAGCCTTGCAGAATCGCTGCCACCAGGCCGAACATCGCCGCATTGATAACCAGCAAGAACAGACCGAAGGTCACGATCGTGATCGGCAGCGTCACGAGGATCACAAGTGGTCTGAGCAGCGCACTCACAAGACCCATGAGCAAGGCCGCAAATAGCAACGTGCCGAAGCCACGAATTGTGATCCCGGGCAGAATCATAGCT
>JAHEEM010000111.1 GCA_024640695.1 Rhodospirillaceae bacterium
CTTATACCAGATCCGGTATCCGCTGGCCTCAAGGGTAGAAAACCTTAGGAGCGATACCGCCGGACAAAACGCGCGAGGATCTGTTTGGCGAACGGCGCATCTTCGTGCGCGACTGCAGCGATGAGTTCCTCGGCCATATGCGGAGGGAAATAGCCATGATTCTTATAAACGTTGATGCGCACCGTGAAACCCTCGAGATCGGCCTCCGGGTGAAACTGCGTCGCATAAATATTATTCCGCAGCCGAAACATCTGCACAGGACACGCTTCCGAGGAGGCGAGCAGCACGGTACCCGGCGGCACATCGTCGCAGGCCTCCTTGTGACCCAGAAGCACACGAAACGTTCTCGGGAAACCGGCCAGCAGCGGATCGCGGACACCCTCGTCCGTGAGGCGAATATCAACGCCGCCGACGGGCTCCGCATATCTACCCGAGATTCCCACACCGCAATACTTGCCCAAGAGCCCGTTACCGGAACATGCGCCCAGGAACGCAAAGTCCCTCTCTACGACGCGGTCGAACAGCCTCATGAAATCACTCTCGAGAGCTTTCTGTATTCCTGACTTGGCATGCTCGAGCATGCTGATATCGAAGGGGCTTCCTCCGACGAGGATCGCCGCATAGTCGTCGAGATCGATCTCCGGCAGGCCCGTATGTTCGACGCGCGCGCGGACCACTTCGTCTTGACTTAATCCACCGTAGCCGAGTATCGCCCGGAATTCGCTGTCCGCGGCCTCGTCCTCAGGTCGGAGCTGGATTATCAGAAATGGCTTGGTCATCTTGGCGGAATCCGGCGACGTTCTAAGGCATATTGCATACCGCAGCCATGGCGTCAATTGAGCCGAGGCCTAGACCTGACTGTTTATGCTGGCAAGGCGACAGCGATGTGCCGCGACACACCGCATAACCGAGCGGCCGCGCGAACCGCACTCCCTGTACGTTCCTCGGAGGCGATGCTAGGATCACGGCCCTCTAATGCGCGACAGTGCGACGCGTCAATTTTCCGATAGCGAATCCGCGGAATCACGATATGCAGCGAGTTATGGTGTGCTTGAAGCGCGTTGTCGACTACAACGTGCGCGTGCGCCTGAAGCCAGATGGCACCGGTGCCATTCTCGATGGCGTCAAGATGAGCATCAACCCCTTCGATGAGATCGCGCTTGAGGAGGCACTTCGGCTCAAAGAACGCGGCCAGGCCAGCGAAGTCGTCGTCGTGAGCCTCGGCACCGCTGCGTCTCAGCAACAGCTGCGCACCGGGCTTGCGATGGGTGCGGACCGAGCCATCCTCGTCGAGACCGATCAGGCGCTCGAGCCGCTGACGCTCGCGCGCGCACTCAAGGCGCTCGTCGATCGCGAGCAACCCGGCCTTGTTCTGCTCGGCAAACAAGCCATCGACGGCGACAACAATCAGACCGCGCAGATGCTCGCGGCACTCTGGCGGCGGCCGCAGGCAACATTCGTCTCAGAACTCAACATCGATGGCGAAGTAGCCACCGCCGTTCGCGAGGTCGACGCTGGACTCGAGGTCATCGAGATCGACCTTCCGGCCGTTGTCAGCAGCGACTTGCGCCTGAACGAGCCGCGCTACGTCAAGTTGCCGGAAATAATGAAAGCGAAAAAGAAGCCGCTCGACACGATCGCGCTGGCCGAGCTCGGCATCGAGGCATCCAGACAGTTCCAGGTCTTGCATACGCAACCGCCGCCAGAGCGGCAGAAAGGCATCATGGTAGGCAGCGTTGCGGATCTCGTCGCCGAGCTCGAAAAGCGGGGCCTCGTGCATGGCTGAAACCCTGATCATCGCCGAGCACGACGGCAGCGAGCTGAATCCGAGCACGGCGCGCTGCGTGACCTGCGCGGCGAGCTTCGCCGCCGGCAGCATCGATGTGGCGATCTTTGCGGCTCAGGGCCAGCGGGTTGCCGAGCAGGCCGCAAGCCTCGCGGGCGTGCGGCGCGTGCTGCTGATCGATCGCGCCGAGAACGCCCACCCTTTGGCCGCGGTGCTGGCTCCTCAAGTCACGATGCTTGCCGCCGGCTACACACACGTGTTCGGTCCGTCGACGACGTTCGGCAAGGACCTGATGCCGCGGGTTGCGGCGCTGCTGGGCGTTGGCCAGCTCAGCGATATCATGGCGGTCGAGTCACCGCATCGCTTCAAGCGGCCGATTTATGCCGGCAATGCCATCGTCACCGTGGATGCAGACCCAGACGTGATATTGATCGCGACAGTGCGCACCGCTTCTTATCCGCAGGCAGAGCGAGACGGGTCGGCCCCAATCGAGCTGCGCGATATCGATGTCGAGCTGCCGCAGCACACGCGTTACGTCGAGCTGCGCACGGATACCGACAGCAGCCGCCCGGACCTCCAATCGGCGACCAAGGTCGTCTCAGGTGGCCGCGGCGTGGGCAGCGGAGACAACTTCGCGCTGATCTATGAGCTTGCCGATGCGCTCGGCGCAGCCGTCGGCGCGTCGCGCGCAGCCGTCGATGCCGGCTATGTCGCGAATGATCTTCAGGTTGGCCAAACAGGCAAAATTATCGCGCCAGACCTCTACCTCGCAGTCGGCATCTCGGGTGCCATACAGCACCTGACCGGAATCAAGGATGCGGGTACGATTGTCGCAATCAATAAAGACGAAGACGCACCGATCTTCGAGATCGCCGACATCGGCCTCGCGGCCGATCTATTCACTGCTGTGCCGGAGCTAAGCGCCGCACTGAAGGCTAGTCCATCTCGAACGCGCGCCTGATCTCCGCAGCAATCGCGCGCATTCCCTCGGCGACGACGCGCTCTCCCTGCGCGAACGAGATCCGCAGGCACTCGTGCCGGTGAGGCCAGTCACCCTCGAAACCCGGAAAGAAATAGTGCCCGGACAACACGAGCACACCATTGCGTTTAAGTCGCTCATACAGTTCCGCGCTAGCGATAGGCAGACCCGGCAGCCAGAGCCACAAGAAGAACGCCCCTTCCGGCACGTGGATGTGGAACGGCACGCCCTCGAGCTCACGGCGCAGCGCGTCGCAGGCAAACTTCGCCTTCTCCCGATAGTACGGGGTGATGCATTGTCTGCTCCAGTCGAGAATCTCACCGCTCTCGACGATGTCCTCGACCAATACCGGACCAACGCTTCCGACCGCCAAGCTCATAACCGCCGTCATACGCATCAAGGCGTCGACGATCTCCGGCTTAGCAACGACGATGCCGGTGCGCACGCCCGGCAGGCCGAGTTTGGAAAGGCTCATGCACAGAATGACGTTATCATGCCAGTGCGGCGTCGCCTCAACAAAAACGATACCGGGAAACGGCAGCCCATAGGCGTTATCGACGATCAGCGGTACGCCGGCGGTACGCGCCAGATTGTCCAGGATTGCAAGCTCCTCATCGCTGATCACATTGCCCGTCGGGTTGGTCGGCCGCGACACGCAAACCGCGCCGATATCGGCCGCAATCTCGAGCCCGTCAAAATCGATCCGGTACTTGAATAGGTGATCAGGCAACTCCTCGATGCGCGGCTTACGAGCCACGAACAGGCCGTCGCTCACGCCCTGGTCCGCATAGCCGATGTACTCCGGAACGACTGGCAACAGCACGCGCCTCCGGCTCCCGTCGGCAAACTCCCCGGCCAACAGATTAAACAGTAGAAAGAACCCACCCTGGCTGCCTGAGGTCAGCGCGACGTGATCTGCGGTGATCTTCCAACCGTATTCCCGCGACAGAAGCTTTGCCAACGATTGGCGAAACTTGAGCTCGCCCTTCGGGTGGGCGTAGTTGCCGACGAGCCTGTCGGCCAGATCGTCGCTCGCGGCGATGGCCGCGAGCCGCGCTCTGAGCTTCGCTTGGATCTCGGGGATCTTGGCCGGGTTGCCACCGCCGAGAAACAGCGCCGAGGACTCCCCGCTCATGGCCTCGCCGAGATCCTCCATAAGCTCGAGGGAGCCCGTGCGCCGGGTAAAACGCTTACCGAAATTCGACCAGCGAGTCGTCATCTCCAGGCCCGCGTCACGGTTATCTCAGACGATGCGATCGGGGCGCGAGTAGATGTTGAACTGCCCCGCCTTGAGAAACCCGACGAGCGTAATCCCAAACTCCCGGGCGAGATCGACGGCTAACGACGAGGGCGCGCCGACTGCGGCGAGGATCGGTACACCAGCCATCATCGCCTTCTGAAGCAGCTCGAAGCTTGCGCGGCCGCTAACTACGATCCCGTAGGTGCTGAGCGGCAAGAGATCTTGCATCAACGAGTAACCGATGAGCTTATCGAGCGCGTTGTGCCGGCCGACATCCTCGCGTGCGAACACGACCTCGCCGCGCCCATCGAATAGGCCGGATGCGTGCAGACCGCCGGTCGCCTCGAACACCGACTGCTGCGCGCGCAGGGCCTCGGGCAGACCACCCAGGCGAGCGGCGTCGATAGGCATCTCGGCCGAGTGAATGTCATAGCGGCCTTGCACTGCAACCGCCTCCAGCGAGGACTTGCCGCAGACTCCGCAGCTGGAGGACGTATAGAAATGTCGCTCGAGGCGGTTCAGATCGACGGCAACGCTCGCGGCAAGCTCGACGCGCACGACGTTGATCAGGCCGTTGGCTGCCGGCGGCCCGCATGGCCCGATGCTGGCGATATCGCTGCGCGCATCGACGATGCCTTCGGTGTATAGGAATCCAGCCGCGAGCTCGGCGTCTTCGCCGGGCGTGCGCATCGTGATCGATATGCTCTTCTCGGCACGGCGCCCATCCGGGTGCGAGTACACCAGGCGGATCTCGAGCGGCTCCTCGACTGCGACCGCATCGTCGACGGCCGTCTTCGTGCGGGACGCAACCCGATCTATCGCGACACGCCGGACTGCGACTTGACCGCCCGGCGTGGAAGAATTCATCTGCCGACCTTGCGAATTCGTGAGCGGTTGACGTCGTTGCCGTCGCGGCAACCGAGCAAGCACATGCCCCGGTCGCGCAGCCGCGCAATGGTGTAGCAGCGCTTTAGTGGTAGTGCCATTGACTTGCGGTCTGTTTAAAAAGCAATCGGGCTATTCGACAATCGCGGCGATCGCCGGCGCAGCGCGCGGGCTCAGATCATCCGGGCGCTCGCGCCAGCGCTCGACAATCTGCTTGCGCATAGCTGGCGTCCAAAAACGTCGGATATGATCGGCCACGCTGGCCACGGCCAGCGCTTCATCCGAGCCGCCATCAAAATTTGCGGCAATCTGATTGGCCATCCGTACGAGCTTATCGACGTCCATGGGCTAGCAGTCTGTCCGAGTAATCTGAGTGTGTCAGAGACAGCCCTAGCCGAGGACTTCCTCGCTCGGAGCCTGTGCTTTCTTGAGCAACTCGAACTGCTTCTCGCTGAAGGCGACATACTCCTGCTGCCATTTCGACAGCTGGGTAACCTTTGCGGCCTGAACTGCCGTGACCTTGTACTCCGGACAGTTCGTCGCCCAGTCGGAATTGTCCGTCGTCACGACATTGGCACCGGAGTACGGATGATGGAAGGTCGTATAGACGACGCCTGGCTGAACACGCTCGACGATGCGGGCCCGCAGCACGGTTTCACCCGCGCGGCTCTTGAGACCGACCCAATCGCCTTCCTCGATACCGCGCTGCTCCGCGTCGTGCGGATGAATCTCCAGCACGTCCTCGTCGTGCCACTTGATATTCTCCGTGCGGCGCGTCTGCGCGCCGACGTTGTACTGGCTGAGGATTCTTCCGGTCGTAAGCAGTAACGGGTACTTGCGCGTCGTGCGTTCCTCGGTCTCGACGAACGGCGTCAGCCTGAACAGACCCTTGCCCCTGACGAACTCAGTGATGTGCATCGTCGGAGTGCCCTCGACGGCCTCGTCGTTACATGGCCATTGGATGCTGCCGAGACGGTCAAGTTTCTCGTAGCTGACTCCTTTAAACGTCGGCGTCAAGCGCGCGATCTCGTCCATGATCTCACTCGGATGCGCGTAATTCATCGGGTAGCCCATCGCTTTCGCAAGCTCCTGGGTCACCTCCCAGTCCTGGTAACCCGCAAGGGGCTCGACGACTTTGCGCACAGGGGAAATGCGCCGCTCGGCATTCGTAAACGTGCCATTCTTCTCGAGGAACGACGAGCCGGGCAGAAAAACATGCGCAAACTTGGCGGTCTCGTTGAGAAACAGGTCCTGCACGACCATGCACTCGAGCGCGCTTAGCGCGGCCGTGACGTGATGTGTATCGGGGTCCGACTGAGCGACGTCTTCGCCCTGCACATAGAGCCCCTTGAATTCGCCGGCAACCGCCGCGTCGAACATATTCGGGATACGCAAGCCCGGTTCGGGAACCAGGCTCACGCCCCACGCTTGCTCGAAGAGCGCCCGGACTGCGACATCCGAGACATGGCGATATCCCGGCAGCTCGTGTGGGAAGGAGCCCATGTCGCACGCTCCCTGCACGTTGTTCTGGCCACGCAGCGGGTTCACCCCAACGCCTTCCCTGCCGAGATTGCCCGTCGCCATTGCGAGATTGGCAATACCCATAACCATCGTCGAGCCCTGGCTGTGCTCGGACACGCCGAGGCCATAGTAAATCGCACCATTTGGCACCGAAGCATAAAGCCGGGCCGCTGCGCGCACAGTATCGGCCGGCACGCCGGTCACGGCTTCCATCGCCTCCGGGGAGTTCTTTTCCTCGAGTATGAAGCGGCGCCAATCCTCATAGGCATCCGTATCACAACGCTTGGCGATGAACGCCTTGTCCTCGAGACCCTCGGACAGCACGGCATGCGCAATCGAGTTGATCAATGCGACGTTGGTTCCGGGTTTGAGCTGCAGGTGGTAGTCGGCTTGCACGTGCGGCGAGCGCACGAGATCAATTGCTCTCGGATCCAGGATGATGAGCCGAGCGCCTTCCCGCAGCCGACGCTTCATCTGCGAGGCAAAAACGGGGTGTGCGTCGGTAGGGTTCGCGCCGATAATCATGACGACATCGGACTCGAGAATCGAGTCGAACGCCTGTGTGCCGGCAGACTCACCGAGCGTTGCCTTCAGACCGTACCCCGTCGGCGAATGGCAGACGCGCGCGCAGGTATCGACATTATTATTGCCGAACCCGGCGCGAACGAGCTTTTGTACCAGGTAGGTCTCCTCGTTCGTGCAGCGCGACGAGGTAATTCCGCCGATCGAGTCGCGGCCATACTTAGCCTGGATCTGCTTGAATTTCGCCGCCGTGAATCCAAGCGCCTCTTCCCACGACACTTCACGCCACGGCTCATGTATCGATTCGCGAATCAGCGGCGTGGTGATGCGATCTTTGTGCGTGGCATAGCCGAATGCAAAACGCCCTTTCACGCAGGAATGGCCATGATTCGCATGGCCATCCTTGTTCGGCACCATACGCATGAGCTCACCGCCCTTCATCTCGGCCCTGAACGAGCAGCCGACGCCGCAGTAGCCGCAGGTCGTGATCGCATAATGCTCGGGCTGCCCCATGTCAATCAGCGACTTCTCGGTCAGCGTCGCTGTCGGGCAAGCCTGCACGCAGGCACCGCATGACACACACTCGGAATCGAGAAACGGCTGGTCCTGGCTCGCCGCAACCTTCGACTCGAAGCCGCGGCCCGAGATCGTCAGCGCGAACGTGCCCTGAGTCTCCTCGCAGGCGCGCACGCAGCGCGAACACACGATGCACTTGCTGGGATCGAACGTGAAATAAGGGTTGCTCGTGTCCTTCTGCGCATCGAGGTGATTTTCGCCGGCATAGCCGTAACGCACCTCGCGCAATCCAACTGCTCCGGCCATGTCCTGCAGCTCGCAATCGCCGTTCGTCGGACAGGTCAGGCAATCGAGCGGATGATCGGAAATATAAAGCTCCATCACGTTTCTGCGCACGTTGGCGAGCCTGGCGTTCTGAGTCGTGACGACCATGCCATCGCGCACTTCGGTCGTACACGACGCCGGCAGACCCTTAGCGCCTTCAATTTGCACGAGGCATAGCCGGCACGAGCCGAAAGCCTTGAGACTATCGGTCGCGCAGAGCTTGGGAATGCTGATACCAGCCAGCGCGGCAGCGCGCATGACGCTCGTCCCCTCGGGCACTGCGACTTCGACGCCGTCAACCGTGATGCGGACCTCGCGCGCCGAGATCGGCGCAGGCGGCGTCCCAAAGTCATCGGCACGTTGATATTGCTTGTAACCTTGGCTCATGAATCTGACTCCAACCGCCAAGCGAGGCTCAGCGGGCCCGGAGATCCTCCGGATAATGTTTCAACACGCTCAACACCGGGAACGGGGCCATGCCACCGAGCGCGCAGAGCGAGCCGTCGACCATCGTTCCGCAAAGCTCCTCGAGCAGGACACGGTTGGCCTCCTCGTCTTTGCCATTCAGTATCTTATCGATTACCTCGACGCCGCGCACGGCACCGACGCGGCATGGGGTACATTTTCCGCACGATTCCAGCGCGCAGAACTCCATCGCGAATCGCGCCTGCTCGCCCATATCGACCGTGTCGTCGAATACCACGAGGCCGCCGTGCCCGATCATGGCGCCGATGGCCGCAAAGGCCTCGTAGTCGAGCGGCGTGTCAAAATGCGCCGGCGGAATGTAGGCACCGAGCGGGCCGCCGGCCTGCACGGCACGTATCGGCCGCCCGGTTGCGGTGCCGCCACCGAAATCCTCGAGCAGCTCGCGCAGCGTCCGGCCGAAGCCGATCTCGACGAGCCCGCCCTGCTTAATGTTACCGGCAAGCTGAACGGTAAGCGTGCCGCGCGAGCGGCCGGTGCCGAAATCCTGGTAGAACGAGGGCCCGCGCGCGAAGATCGTCGGCACCGTCGCCAGGGTTATTACATTATTTACAATCGTCGGCGCTCCGAATAGCCCCTTGACGGCCGGCAGTGGCGGCCGGTATCTCACCATGCCGCGCTTGCCCTCGAGGCTCTCCAGAAGCGAAGTCTCTTCGCCGCAGATATAGGCGCCGGCCGCCTCGCGGACCTCAAGGCGGAATGCCCGGCCGCTGCCGCATACATTCTTGCCGAGATAGCCGGCCTGCACTGCGGCAGCGATAGCGGCGTTCATGGCGCGAATCGCCTGCGGATACTCGGCTCGGAGATAAATGTATCCGCGGGTCGCGCCGACCGCCAAACCTGCGATGGTCATGCCCTCGATAAGCACGAACGGATCGCTTTCCATAATCATGCGATCCGCATAGGTGCCCGAGTCACCTTCATCGGCATTACAAACCACGAACTTCTGCTCGGCCGGCGTATCGAGCACGGTCTGCCACTTGATGCCAGTCGGAAAACCCGCGCCGCCGCGACCGCGCAGGCCTGATTCCTTCACAGCATCGACCATCGCCTGGCCGCTCAGCGCGAGCGCCGCTTCGAGTCCGCGGTAACCCTCATGCGCACGGTAATCATCCAGCGACGCGGGGTCGATCAAGCCGACGCGCGCGAACGTGAGCCGATCCTGCGCGGCGAGATAGGGAATCGAATCGGTCGGGCCGAGTCGCTTGGCGTGCGCTCCACCCGTCTCGAAACCCGCATCGAAAAGGCTTGCGACATCATCCGCGACAACCGGACCGTAAGCGACGCGCTGCCCAGCGACGTCGACCTCGATCAGCGGCTCGAGCCAATACAGGCCACGCGAGCCGTTGCGGATGATCTCAAGCTCAACGCCTCGCTGGGCCGCGAGCGTCTCGATCGCAGCCGCGACGGCATCGGCACCGACCGACCGGGCGGTCGTATCACTGGGGACAAAAACCCTGATTGCATCGGCCATCTCTGATCAGCCTTTCTCGAGAAGCGCATCCAGCGCGTCGGCGGTTACTCGCCCGTGAACGGTCTCGCCGATCATCACGGCGGGCGAGCAGGCACAGTTTCCGAGGCAGTAGATCGGCTCGAGGCTATAGCGGCCGTCCGCTGTAGTCTCATGAAAATCGATGCCGAGCTTCTGTTTCAAATGCGCCTCCAGCGCACGTGCGCCCATGGCTTGGCATGCCTCCGCGCGGCACAGGTAAACTGTGTCGCGGCCCGGTGGCGAGCGCCGAAACAGGTGATAGAACGTCAGCACGCCGTGGACTTCGGCGCGCGATAAGTTCAACACATCGGCGACGATCGGGACGGCCGCATCGGGCACGTAACCGAGCTGGTCCTGGACCTCGTGCAATATTGGCAACAACGCGCCGGGAAGCTCGGCACGCGACTCAGCTATCGCGCGGATCGCAGCGCCCAGGGGATCCATCGCTGGCGCACTAGTCATGCAAGAACGGCCTCATTGCCTGTAAACATACCAATTGTACCCTCAGCTGCGGCAGACTGCGGCCAAAGGCCGAGCGTCACGTCCCGCGGCCTCAGCCCCCAGGATTCGGAAACAGATCTGCGTCATCCTCGCCCTCGCGGGAGCTCAGGCACCGGAAGTCCTTCTCGACGAGCAGCTTCAAGCGCTCCCCGCCACGCAGCGGCTGCTCAGCCTCCAGCGACACTTCCTCCGGCTGCGCCCAGCGCTCAATCGCCTCGACCGGAAACCTGATGACGATACCCCTATCGAGGAGATCTGCGGCGGCGGACTCTGCCCCGCTTTCGAGCCGGTAGCGCAGCGATTGGCCTGCTGGGAATGTCACGCGTTCCTCGACGGCGCCAGTTGCGAGCAGCAACTCAAGGTCCGCCTGGGAAAGGCGCAATCGAATCGAATTTCCGCGAATTCTGAGCTTCATTGGGCTTGGGTGGCACGC
>JAHEEM010000112.1:0-2440 GCA_024640695.1 Rhodospirillaceae bacterium
AAGAACTGCACCGTGCCTTGCGTAACCCTCGACAGACCGTTGACGAGATAATTGCCGACCGAGCCTGCGATCTCGCCGAGCTTGGCCGTGATCTGCGCCTCGTACGGAGTGAGCGCGTCGCGCAGCGGCACCCAGTCGGGCAGCACGCGCACACGCAGACGCTGCGGATCGGCGAGCTGCTCCTGCACCCAGGGGGTGACGGCCTCGCTCAAAACGGCAGCTTCCGCCGCAAGCAAGCCCAGCAGCCCCAGGAGCGGAATTACGACGATGAGAATTGCCGCGAGCACGGCCAGCGCCGCCGCGAGCGCATTGCGACCACCGAGCCGGGCAGCGAGCCAAGCTTCCACCGGCTGCAGCAGCACGGCGAAGAGCGCTGCCAAGAACAGGGCCTCGACGAAGCCCGCTATCATCCAGGCGAACGCAGCCGAAACGCCGATCACCAGCGACAATAAAAACAACTGCTGAAATCGACTCGGCGGTAAAGACGACATGAGCTAGTCTACAGCGCGTTCGGGCGCCTACTCGATGTCCGGCCCGACGATGTGCTGCAGATCGAGATTATTGTCCGTGCAGAAGTATTCAATGATTGGTTCCTCGGTCCATGGAATATCCCAGCCTGCCGTCCACGGCCGCGTATAGGCCTTCGGATCATCGATGGTGACTTCGTAGTGCAGCGTGTCGTGGCTCGGTCGAGATATGCGCTCGAGGAGATGCAGCGCATCCGTGTGCACCATGCCGGTCGGCCGGCGCGTGAACCAGAAGCGCTCGTTGAACCCGACCGTATCGATGACCAGCGTGTCTCCCTCCCAATGCCCGACCGAATGGCCGAAAAAGGTTGGCACATAGAACTCAGGATCCGGATGCTCGCGGCCATCCATATAGATCGTGCGAAAACTGCGCGGCCCGCCGCCGGAAAGAATCAAGATGCGCTGGCGCTCCAGATCCTGAACGATGTCGATGCCATACGGAGTATGAAACTGGCGCGGTCCGCCATTGGCCATGCAGCGCGGGTGCGGATCGTCCTTACCAAGTGTCGCGAGCCGGTACTCGACGAGAGCCCGTGACCACGGCTTGAACGGCGCAACCTTGTCGAGATTCTCCGGATTGACCAAGAACGCGCCGTTCATCTCCACGGGGTTCTCGGACAGATTACCGACGCCGGTGCTCCAGTGCCCTTCACTGCCGCGCGGCGCGCCGAGATTCACCGTGCCGTCGGCGAGTCGCGGTGCTGCTGATGGCTTCGATTGTGCGTGCCCCGCAAGCGGCAGAGCAAGCACTGCGGCTGCCGTGAGCGTCGCAGCCACGTTGCACCGAGGGCGCCTGCGGGCGACAGACCGTAAACCGGGAATCGGCATTGCTGTGTAGTTCAATTCGTCGGCGGAGCCGTCATCGCCTGCAAGCGCTCGCCCGTGCCGAGAACGAGCACCGAGCTCGCATTCACGAGCGGACTGCCGTCCCGGGCGAGATAACCATCTACCTCGACCTCGTCGCCGACTTTCAGCGAACGCGGGGTCCAACCCATACGCTGCAGCACAATCGGCGCACCCATCTCGAAAGCCCAGCTCGACACCTGGTCATTGTTGTCGGCGACGTCGAGATAAAAATAGGTGTGCGGATTGGTCCATTCGAGCTTCGTGACCCAGCCCTTGACGGTAATCGGCTGCTTCGCATCGTATTGTGCGGAGAACGAGTGATGCGCAATGCCCAGCGTCGAGGCGACCGCTGATCCGATCACGCAACCCATGAACAATCTCCACATTCCGCAACGTCGCCGCATGACCTACCCCCCTGACTAATTCATCACGATGCGAAAGTCACCGCGTTGGCTGCCCTGCATCCAGGTTCCGACGATCGTCCGCTCGGTGATGGAGCCGATATTCTCGATTCGACCTTCGATCAGGTAACCGATGCCATCGGTCTGCTCGCTGGCGGCCGCTTCGAGCCTCACACTCCAGTCCTGCGGATTAAGTGCCGCGGACGTCAGCGCTATCGAAGCACGCCCCGGATTGATGACGCCGGTGATATGTGCTCCGTCATAGTCGAGCAACAACAACACGCGGTTGCGCTCACTCGGTGTTGCTCCCCAATCACCGCTCCAGCTACCGACGAGTGGATGCCCTTGCTGGGCCTGGACGTGCGAAATCAAAGCAGCCATCAGCAGTATGACGCCGAAGGTGAAGGCTAGCTGAGTCGAAGTTTTTATCTTTGCTCCCAATCCTGTCGCTCCGCAGTCGGGAATCGTTGTTATGTGCCGCTGTTGCCCGGCATAGACTGATCATACCCGAGAACTTCCGGCTCCGGGCGAACCGCGCAACAACGCAAGCACGAACTCGTAGCGCCACGGCCCCAGCGAACAGGCGCGTCCTAGCCGGAAATTTTGGCAGAGCTATTGAGAGTGCCTCGAACTTTCCCTCGTTACTATCTGATGAAAAAACCAAAA
>JAHEEM010000112.1:2450-10643 GCA_024640695.1 Rhodospirillaceae bacterium
AGACCGTTTGCTCACGCGACGACGCCAGCACCAGCGCCAGGCGCCCCGCTGGTGACTCCCACGCTGGAGCCGAAACTTGCGCGGAACGCGCCCTTTAACACCGTACGCGAACTCTCTCCCGCCGCGGGCAGATGTTTCCTGGTTTTCCCAGGGAGGCGCGACTGTTGAATCCGTGGGTTCGACTACAGCACTTTCGTGACCCTTCTGGCGAATTAGTTGCTCCAAGCCAACGATTTTCTTAACATAATTCCCCAGACACCCAGAAACGTGACTCAGATCGCAGTAGCCAGTACGATTTAGTGATCTAGTTCATAGCGCTGGAACAAAAATATCAAGCAGTTGCTTACCGAATAAGCAACAACATTCCAGCGCGACCCTGTGCCATTGGAATCGACAGATGGAACGTCGTTCAATTAATACCGCGTTGAATACGATGACGCGCCCAGCCCCCCGCACGGCTGAGGCTAGGCTCAGCGTCAGGAGCGCACGAATCTTGCGTAATCACTCCGCACCGGCCTCGGTCTCCAGTAACCCACGAAACAGCGACAGGCTCGAGCGTCCATGAACAAGCGAGCCAGGGGCGCCTCAATGCGGCATCGAAAAGCGGCGAAAGGCGCAAAACCAATCACACAGACGAAGAATGGCGCCTTGAACGCCGAGCCCTCATTCGACGAAGAGTTGGCCGACGAAGACACGAGCGAACTGCCTGTGCTACGCATGGCCGACCACCCGGATGAGCCGGCACCAGACGATGCGCACGCAGGAAAGGTGCCCGACGATCGCGCTGCCGCATGGCTGAAGCATATGGAGGCAGAGATTGGACGCCTGCAATCGCGCTGGCTTGAGATCGATGGGAGATTAGTAGACTCTGAGAATCGAGTGCTCGAGCTGAAAGAAAAGCTCAATGGCAAAAATGCAGATATCGAAAAAATAACAATCAAGCTAGAGGAAACGGAGACTTTCGCAGAGAGCCTTAGCGAGGCAATCGCATCTCGAGATCTCACAATTGAGACTCTAACTGCCCGCGAGGCCGAGCGCCTGGAACTGCAGCAGGCTGAGGCCAAACGAGTTCAGGAAGCTGAAAACCACTTTTCCGAGCTCAACGCCAAGCTTGATGCCAGCCTTGCCGAGAACCAGCGCCTGAGTCATCTGCTGGATCAAGAAAAGTCTCGGGCAAAGGATTTGCAGTCGCAAACGAAGAATCTGTCAGCCACCAACGACGCGCTACGGACGCAGGTGCAGGATCTCGAGCTATACATTGACGGTAGAAAATCAAGCTGGGAAGAGCTCAATGTGACGCTTGCCCAGCAGAAAGAGTCGCTTGCCGGAATGGAGATCGTCGCTCGCGCGAGTGATAAGAATCTCGCCGCAAAAGAGAAAGAGAAGGCTGCACTAAGCGCGAAGATTGAGGAACTCGAACGCAGGTGCGCTCAGTCCGATGGTCACCGTGAAGAGCGGGATGTCGCATACAAAGAATTAGAAGAAAAGCTGCACGCGCAAGCCAGGCAGACCGAACAGCTCAAAGCCGAACTGGCACAGCAGGAAAAACAAGCGGATGAGATACGTGTCCAGGCAACCCAGAATGCGGAGCTGGCCAGCGCATTGGAGCAAGAGATCGCGCATCGAGACGAGACAATCCAGCGGCTAGAACTAGACTTGGGCGAGCAAAGAGACTTAGCAGAGACACACGCCGCCGACAACGGCGAGCTGTCGAGCCGGCTTGCGAGCCTGGAAAACAGCCAAGCAGAAAATTCTGCAACCATTGAAAGCCTGCAAGCGGAGCTGGAATCAGCAAGACAGCAGGCCAGCACTTTCGAAGCCGAGTTAGCCACCCTCGGAGGCGCGAAAGCAGAAATTGAGACGGCAACTCTGGAAGCTCTCGAGAAAATCGAGCAGCTTGAAAAAGACCTTGCCGCTGTCGGCGATGAGCGAGATCAACTAGCGAGCAGCTTGAGGAATGCTGAGGAACGGCTGGGTGAGCTCGACTCCAGCTTGCGGCAACTGGAAGACCAGAACATTGGGTTTCAGGACGAACGCGCCGCGCAACAAGAATTAATCGAGCGGCTCGAGTTCGACTTGGCTGCGAAGGATCAGATGATGAACGCGTTCGACCGCAACGCGGACAGACTCCATGATCTGAGCCGGAGCCTGCGCGATATTTCCGGTGATAGTGACGAGCTGCTGCTCAATGACGAGCTGCTGCTCGATGCTGCGGCGCTGTCTGGGGCAGAAGATATGCGATCAGACACGAATGACAGCATCGACGCTGGCACTATCGACGACGAGTCATCGGGGGAAGCGATCGTCCTAGACGAGTCAGACGATGAAGATCTTCCAAAGACAGCCAGACGTCGATATATCGTGGACCTTAACAGCGGTGAGCCCATCGAATACTTGTTATCAAAACGAAGAATGACGATTGGACGCTCCAAGAAAAGCGATATTTGCATCCGTGATGTCGTTATCAGTCGCACTCATGCGCTCCTGCTTGCAGATGAAACCAGAACTGTTATAGCAGACGCCGGTAGCACAAACGGAATACTCGTGAACCAACGGCCAGTTGGGCGAGTGACGCTAAACGACGGTGATATCGTGAGCTTGGGCGGGCAATGGGATTTAAAGTACGTAGAAAAAGCCCTGTGGAGCGTATAGCTTAGACAGCGGCCGAGCGGACCAGGAGCTGCGAACCACCCTTCGCGTCGCAAGTCACGCAACCGCCTACCTAGACCTGAGCCGCTTTTGCCGGCGCTGCCGGTTAGCTGACTGATCTCAGCGCGCTCTCTCCAAAAACACGCGCTTGACCTCATCCGGTGCAGATCCGGATTACCGCTCAACGCTATTGGCGATCTGATGGCCTGCTAGGCAACTACACCAGCTGCGGGACCGAGAAACTGCAGACAAAGGGTTTGGTCGGGGTAGCAGGATTCGAACCTACGACCTCTGGACCCCGAGACCAGCGCTCTACCAGGCTGAGCTATACCCCGACCGTGAGGCGGAATGTTACAGGAGGTCGACGCACCCAGCCAAGCTTTCCCGCCAGAAGCCAATGAGAATCCGGAGCATTCCGACGCTGTCTTATCCCGACAGACGCCTGATTCGCACGCGGTGGTCAGCGGAACAGTGTCGGTAGTCAGGAATATCCGCGCGCTTTTGTTATGAGCTCATAGGCAACATCGAGATCGCGCGCTCTTTCATCTGCGACCTCTCACATACTGTCTGGTAACGCTTCGGCAGCCAGCTTGTCCGGATGACTTTTACTAATGAGACGGCGATAAGCCCGTTTGATCTTCGCAAGGCCGACGAAAGACCGATTACGGCCCCAATCAGAACCGATTTCATGCCGGAACTCTAACGAACACTTCTGGGGACACAATCAGAGGGCATGCGAGATCGAGACTTTCCGTATGCGGGTAGGCTCGCTTTTTGCGCGAATTTCTCACCAGAGCGCGACCAAGAAATGACCTCCGTTTAGCGACCCCCTGCCCTGCCACGGCAGCATTCCTAAGTCAGCTTTCTGTTCTGACTTCGGTATCGGGGAGGGCTTCGGCCTTGCCGAGCTCTAGACGGATTCTTCCGTCAGCCCGCATTTCGGAGGTGCAAACCGTTGCTGCCAAGCCACCTGCCGATCAGGTCTGTGCATCTGCGTATATAATCGAGGTGCCGAAAACGCGAGGGTTTTTTATGTTTCGATCTGTACCCGTTTGCTTCTTATTGGCGGCTCTGACAACGCCTGCCGCGGTCGCCCATCACTCGGCCGTAGCTTTCTTCGACGAGAACAACAAGCAAGAGATCGTTGGAGAGGTAACGATGACACGCTGGCGCAACCCGCACGTAGCGTTCGGCGTAACCGTCACCGCGCCCGATGGCACGCGTACAGAATGGACGGTCGAGAGTAATGCTCTCAACGCGCTCGAGCGGATTGGCATTAGCCCGGACACTGTTGAAGCCGGGGACGAGATACGTGTTTACGGCCCCGTCGGGCGGCGTGGCGAGCCGTTGATTCGCGCGTACAATATTCTATTGAGCAACGGCGAGGAGATCGTCATGATGCCGCACGTGTCGGACGAGCAGCGCTGGGCGCAGAATGAGCTCGTAGAGGCGGCTCCGGAGCTCGCTAGCGCCGACACGGCCGCCGCGGAGCGCGAGGCTGACGGCATCTTCCGCGTCTGGACCCAGGGCCGCGTCAATCTGATCAATGACGAGCTGCCGCTGACGGTGGCGGCGGCCGCAAAGAAAGCGACGTTCAATCCATTGACCGACGATCCCGTGTTGCGCTGCATTCCGACGGGGATGCCGGCCGTCATGGACGTGACATTTCCGGTCGAGTTCAGACGGCAGGGCAACGACATCGTGCTGCATCTCGAGCAATGGGACACCGTGCGCACGATTCACATGGGTGGCGTTCCAAGCGCCTCGGCAGGGTTGCCCGCAACGCGCGAGGGTTACTCCGTAGGTCGTTGGGACGGCGATGTCCTCGTTGTCGAGACGTCGAACATCGACTGGATGTATTTCGATGACCGCGGCACGCCGCTGGGTAGCGGTGCGCGTGTCGTGGAGCGTTTCACCCTCGCTGACGATGCGGCGAGCCTGCACTGGCAGGCGACGACGATCGATCCGGAGACTTTCACGGCACCCGTCTTGCAGGAGCAGACCTTCACCTGGGTCCCCGGCGAGTCGATCAAGCCTTACGAGTGCGCGACTGGGAGTGACTAAGCTCTAGGCGCGTGCGCTCGACCGAGTCCGCGCCGCGTTGCCCGAGATCACAAACGCCAACCCGAATCGAAGGCAGGGATCTGCCGGCACTTTGACGGACTGAGCGCTTATAGCCGTTAGCTGGGTTACGTTAACGCCAGAGCGTTCCAGGACTTGAACGGCAGCTTGCGCCGGCGCCAAGCGGAGGAACGTCGAATGAACTTCCGATTGCGCTAGTCGTTGCTCTTTGCTCGAGCCGTCTTGCACAGATTGTCGACGCGTCGCCGCGTCTCACGGTCCTGCGCGAATAACTTAACGGCCGTCGGGCCGAATTGGGCGACTAGTTTCGGTTCCAGCGATTCGAAGCACTCGTACTCTCCGTTACTGGCGAGTTTCTCGGCGAGCTGAAGTAGCGGCGGTTTGTAGGCCTCGGTCATGAGTACATCTTAGCGTGATACGGTATGAGCGTCAGCGGGCTGTCTGTCCATAATCTTTTCGCCGTTAAACAGTCTTGTCGGCAGGGTTCAGATCGTGTGACATGTCCTCCTAGTCATTAAGATTAAGATCCGTGTCACGGCGCGAAGGCAGGGACCCATTGATCTCTAGATTGCGCTCTATCGCCGCAGTGATCAGGGCCCGCGCATCATCAGGGCCACGCCAGTTCCCCAGTTTGACCCACTTGCCGGGCTCGAGATCCTTATAGTGCTCGAAGAAGTGCTCGATCTGTTGCAGCGTGATCTGCGGTAAATCGCCGTAGCTATGGATCATGTCATAGCGCTTGGTGAGCTTGTGAGACGGTACGGCCAGAATTTTCTCGTCCTGCCCGGCATTGTCTTCCATCACAAGGACGCCAATAGGCCGCGCATTGATGACGCATCCCGGCACCAGCGGGCGTGTGTTACAAATGAGAACGTCGATCGGATCACCGTCTTCTGACAAAGTGTGCGGGACAAAGCCATAGTTCCCGGGATAAGACATCGGGGTATACAGGAAACGATCGACGACCAGCGTGCCCGCCGCCTTGTCAAGCTCGTATTTGATCGGTTGGCCGCCCAACGGCACCTCGATGAGCACATTGACATCTTCAGGTGGGTTGTCGCCGATAGCGATGGCTTTTATCCGCACAAGCGTCGTCTCCTATCCATAGATCGAGCAGTGAATGCTGCCATGCCTCGGTTCTCGCATGTTGATCAAACGTCACGAAGCAACCATAAGGCTCATAAATTCAAACGAAGAATTGTATGAGATTCGTTAGCCCTGGCGCCTCTGATTAAGTAAAAAAAACACAATCAGATTACATCCAAGTTCTGGATTCGAGAGGCAGGGGCCGGAGCTTCGAATCCTCTCACCCCGACCATGATTTCAATTTTCAAATCAACTGCTTAGAGAATTCCCTTTTCGGCCCCTGTCCTTTTGTGGGACCTCGATAGGACGCTGTCTTATCACAGCGCGCCAGCGATTTTTGCGGACTCGGGAGCCTGGGCGGGTAGATGGGAATGAGAGCCCTCCTCAGAAAGGAGGGCTCTCAACCACCAATAGCGTGTTCTACCAGACGTCCGGCCACGGCTTGCCGACCAGGAACTCCGGGTTGGCGCCCGCTCGAGGTCGGAACTTCTGAATGCGGCCGTTATTGACGGACGCCGTATAGAAGTTGCCTTCGTTGTCGCTGGACATGCCGTGGACACCCCACATACCACCGGGGTACTCACCCCAGCTGCCCCACGAATACAGGAAGTGACCGTCAAGGTCATAGCCGAGAATCTTGTGCGTTCCCTGGTCGGCCGCCCAGAGCTTGCGGTCGCGGGTGACGATGAAGCTGTGGACATCCATCGGCGACGCACTGCGATTCTGCACTTCATCGAAGGCCCACTCTCTCAGGTAGTTGCCATCCTCATCGAAGACTTGCACCCGCAGGTTTTCACGATCGTTGACAAAGACCTCCCGCGTCGTCGGATCGACGGCGATGCCGTGCACGTTGTACCAGTAGCCTGGCCGTGTCTCGCCGCCGCTTTTTCCCGTCTCACCCCACTGCGCCAGAATGTTGCCTTCCATGTCGTACTTGATGACGCGCTGGTTGTCGTAACCGTCAGCCAGGTACATCGTATTCGCATCCATGAAAACCAGGAACGTCGGCCGACGAAAGTGCGTGTCGTCTTCGCCAGGCTCACCCGGCGTGCCTAACGTCAACACGATCTCGCTCATGTCATTGGTGAATTTGCGGACCGAATGTCCCGCCGCGTCAACGATCCAGATGTGCTTCTCCGGATCGTAGGGGCTGATCTCGATGTCGTGCGGCCGCACCCAGATGTCGTCCCACTGCTCGAAGGTCTCGGAAATAAAACCCTCGCGATTCACGGCGAAGATCGTGTGCTCATAGCGAAAATCGACCCCCTCAACGCGTCCTCGCCGGTCGGTACTTGAGTCGTACTCGGTGGGCAGCACCCGTGGGACGCCGGCGCCCGCCTGCCGAAGCGGCAGCCGGTTTACCGGAAACATCAGGCCCGGCCCGACCTGCGGAAGGCGGACGGTCTCCATTTTGCTCCGATCGAGCAACGGCAGTTCGCCCTGCGACGCCACGAGTACCCGGTCGGGGCTCTCCGCGAACACATCCATCATCACCGAGTAGGTCCAGTTCTCATGGCCGGGAAGGCTCTCCGACATCGGCTTCGGCCAGTTCTGGACGACCTCATAGGGCCCGAACATATCCTGCCCGCCCGTCAGTCCGGGAATGGCTGCGAATCCGGAGCCAGGTGGCTGCTGCTCCTGAGTGCCGCCTATTCGGCTGCCCAGCAGAACGATCGCCAATAGACCGCCAGCTATCGCCGTTACCGTTAGAGTACGTTGCTTCATTGTTTCTTCTCCCAAAACCTCTCATATAAAGCGCGCCTTAGCGCTCGTCGCGTGACCCGCAAACTATACGAGCCCTGCCAGGCTTCTAGGCCCCAGTTACCTTGACCATATCTCCCAGCACTCTCCGAGGGCAAGCTCTTGCAGAGCCTGAGTAGGCCGATAATACATAAATGGGAACCCCGCACCTGACGTCGGCGCACCGTCGCACTGCTCTCGGACACCGCAATGGGCCGCGTTGTCGGCATTCGCCCGAGTTCGGATTCGGGAGGCAGGGGCCGGAGGTGCGAGTCCTCTGACCTCGACCAGCATCCTGCAGGTCACTGTTCGTTCGCGGTGACTGTACAACCGTAGGGCTGAATCTCCTCTCCGGGGATCCACACCCATCGTGCATGCCTCACTGCCGGCTCGAGCAGCGTGTTGGGATCAGTGATGGTTATCTGGTAGCCGAGAACGGCCTGATCGACGCTAAGTGTAAAGCGCTCCTCGATCTCAATTGCCGGGCTCTGCGGCGTTCCTCTCTCATCGAAGTAGCGCCAATCGACATTCGTCGTGGTGACGATCAAGCTATTGTTGTCCCAACGGCCGACCGAGTAACCGAGCGGCGAAGGTTGCTGCAATCTACTGTCGGCATTCTCGGCCATATGGATCGTT
>JAHEEM010000322.1 GCA_024640695.1 Rhodospirillaceae bacterium
ATCGACTCAACGTTGTCAGCATTCAGCTGCCGCCGCTGCGTAAACGTCGCGAAGACATCCCGTTGCTCGTCGAGCACTTTCTGGTCCAAATTGCCGAGGAGACTAGCCAGGAACGAAAAGTCTACGCACCCGAGGCTGTCGAATGTCTCGTTGCCAGCAACTGGCCAGGTAACGTGCGTCAGCTCTATAACGCTGTGCGTCAGAACGTAGCCCTCAGCCCGACGCGGATTATCGCGCCGGAGCAGGTCCGCACGAGCCTCGGTGAGCAGACGGCGGGTGCCTTGCCGTCATTCTCGGAGGCGCGCGAAGAGTTCACACGCAATTATCTATCGCAGCTCCTGCAGATCACGGGCGGCAATGTGAGCCAGGCCGCGCGGCTCGCCAAGCGCAACCGGACGGACTTCTACAAACTCCTGAGCCGGCACCAACTCAACCCCGACCATTTTAAGTAGCGATTATTGGGGTCAGAGTAAAAACTCTCCCGTCGTAGTTAGCATCTCGCGAAGTCGGCGAAAGAGTTTTTACTCTGACCCCAGAAATAGACCTCAGAAATATCTCAGCGAATGTCATGCTTCTGCATGATGTCGTAGAGCGTCGGGCGCGTGATTCCCAGTAGCTCTGCGGCACGGGAAATGTTTCCGCCCGAGCGGGCGAGTGCCTCGCAAATCGCGCGCGTCTCCGCCTCCTGGCGCACCTTGCGCAGGTTCAGGGAAGGCGCGGACTCCGCATGCGGCAAGTTCAGCTCCTCCGGCGTAACGAACTTGCCATCGGCCATAATGACCGCTCCCTTGATCTTGTTCTCCATCTCGCGCACATTGCCGGGCCAAGCATAGGCATCGACTGCGTCTTGCGCCTCCACCGAAAAACCTTTCACGGCGCTACCGTACTGCTTGATATAGCGACTCAGCAGGTACTGCGCGAGCAATAGCCGACAGCCATCTCGGGCCCTGACTGGCGGAATTTCAACCGTGATCTCGCTGATGCGGTAGTAGAGATCCTCACGAAATTGGCCGACCTGAATCGCCTCGCTGAGATTCTGATTCGTCGCACAGACGATGCGCACGTCGACGGCAATCTCGGAGCGCCCACCAAGACGCTCGAACGTACGCTCCTGCAAAAACCGCAGTAGTTTCGCCTGCAGTGCCAGCGGCATGTCGCCGATCTCATCGAGGAACAGCGTGCCGCCGTCGGCCACCTCAAGCTTACCGGGCATCTGCTTGACGGCACCCGTAAACGCGCCTTTTTCGAAACCGAACAGCTCGGACTCGAGCAGGGCTTCCGGTATCGCCGCGCAGTTGATCGCTACGAACGGCTGCTGTTCGCGCGGACTCAGTGCATGGATCGCACGCGCGAGTAGCTCCTTACCGGTGCCGCTCTCGCCCATAAGCAGGGTTGTCGCCGTCGTCGGCGCGACCTTTTCGACCATACGACAGACTTTGAGCATAGGCTCGCTTGCAGCGATGATACCGTCGAGCGGCGAACTCTCACGCAGGCCGACGAGGCGCCGGTTTTCGGCTTCGAGCTCGTGAATGCGAAACGCTCGCGCCACAATGAAGCGAAGGACCTCTGCATCGACAGGTTTGTGATAAAAGTCATGCGCCCCGAGGCCCATGGCGCGAACGGCATTAATGCGATCGTCGTGTCCGGTCACGACGACAACCTTCGTATGGGGCGAAAGCGCAACGATCTCTTGAAGCGTTGCGAGACGCTCATCCACGGCACTCGCATCGTGCGGTACGTCGACGTCATGGAGCACGACAGGTGGCTCGTGGCGACGTAGCTCGTTAATCGCCCCTACACGATCTTCCGCCGCGACGACGTCGTAGTCATTGAAGCATGAGCCAAGTTGGCTCTGAGTATCGGGATCGTCCTCGACGATCAGCAATTTACGGCTGGCCGCAACCATAGGTAGTACAGACTAAAGCTCCGATTGACTAAACCCCGGCCGTCGCGCGACCACACGAGAGCAGCGACATCCGGGTCAGGCTCCAAGGCTTGCATCGATGCCGGCGATTCTCCCACAGCCAGGCCCCGAGCCGATCAGTATGTGATCGACATGCTGCCATAAGGGGACGTGGAATCGAAGCGGCGGCGTCACGGTACCGGCGCCGGCTAGACTATCGAGGACGATTGATAGATGGGGGCGACACTGCAGATGACACAGCGCTCAAGGAAACCTCCGCCGACAAACGGGACTACCCATGGCTTCCATCAAGTACCAAGTACCTAACAGCGCGCCCCCAAGACCGGAAAACGGGTGGGTCGACCTCATAGTTCTAGTGTCCGGGAGCATACCTTTCCTGGCCGGCTGAGCCAAGCCCGATTGATGCTCGCCAATCTTCAGAACAGACCTGAACTTGCCCGCATTGTGCGCTGCCTTGCATAAGGTTAAATAGCGCCCGCCCGGCGCAACTCAAGAATGCTGCGACGCAGCATTCAAGGACAAACGGGGCAGCTGCTCCTACTCCAGCGTAAAACGCATCCGTATGGCGACGCGCCGCTCGTACAGCTGACCATCTAGCACGAATGGCTCGAAGACGTAGGATTCGGTGGCTTCCAGCGCTGCCGCTTCGAACTCGCCCACGGGTTCTGCGGCAGTCACTACGATGTCGCGCGGCAGGCCTTGCCGGTCGACGACGAACTGGAGATCAACCCAGCCTTCGGTGCCGCGTACCACCGCCCGGTCCGGATAGACGGGGGGTTCTAACCGCGTAATGTTGAGCTCGTTTGCCGGCGCGACTTCAGTGAGATAGGCCTCCTGGGTCTGCCGATACTGCAGCTCGGCCCGCAGGGACTCGAGCATGCCCGAGGGTGCACCAGAACGCGACAGGGCACCGATCGCAGCCGCTGCGCGTGCCCAGTCGGCACGCGCAAGTGCATCCTCTGCGACCGCTTGAATCGCCCGCTCGAGCTCGGCGAACGCGGGCCCGATCTCGGGATGGTCAGGCTCCAGGCGCCGAGCCTCCAGCAGCGCCTCGAGGGCGCTACCGGTCGCCGGCTCGAACAGAAAGCCCTGCGCAAATCGCTCCCGTGCCTCGGCCAGCAGACGCTCCTGCT
>JAHEEM010000323.1 GCA_024640695.1 Rhodospirillaceae bacterium
TCCCTTCGGCGTTGACAAAGTGTTTAACAACCAGCTCGTCCTCTGGAAAAGCCTTTTCTGTAAACATCGCCAACGGGAAATTGAGGTCACCGCGCGGCCAGTTCTCATCCGGGCAGAATGCCCGCAGCTGCCTGACGGCATTATCGATCTCCTCCTCGCTCAGCGCATCGCCGAACGCCGGCATTTTGCGATCAAAGCCGCGCATGGGACCGCCTTCGTGAACGATCGCGAGCCAATCAGAGTCCGGTTCGCGCGCCGCGAAGTTGCAGTCGGTGAAATCTGGCAGCGGGAGGTCGAAGCCGAGCTGGCTGGCCGTGCGGCCGCGACCGTCCGGGCCGTGGCAAGCAGCACAGGCTGCCGCATAAATGCTCTCGGGGGTATCGCCGAATCGGCCCGCCGAGCTGCTATCGGTTTGTTGGCCGACAACGCTCTGCACGAAGCTCATCGATAGCGCGGCGAAGCCGGTGCATAGTGCTGCTGTGACTGCCCACGCGGATGGGCTGTGTCGAGGTGTCATCATGAGATATTTTGTTGAGATTTCTTCTTGGTTGCTAATAAGACGCGTTCTTAACTCTATGAATCTATTCCAGTCCTGGCGTCCGAAGGGTTTATAACTTCCGCGGCGAAATTCGTCCAGTTATTGGTCGCACCACGATCAGTCAGCCAGGCGATGTCATCGCGAATGGAGGTCAGTGCAAACACGAACGCGTCTCGTCTGAATGCGCCCCCACGCCTGCTCGAGGCATTTTCCGCCACGGCCGTCAGTGTGCAATCAGCAATAACCGCTAGATCGCTACAGCCGTCGATGGGGGAGGCCGTGATTCGGGAACGCTCGCGGCTCAAGCAATGTGGGGCCGTTCCTCGTCGGTGCAGCGGTGCACCTCGATAGCCAGATGAACGATCCCCAGGCCGGGCGGCACAAGCGCCTTATAGTGATCGGGCGCGCGTGGATCATGCGTGACCACGGATACGATCGCAGAGTAAATGTTCGGGCCGACTGCCCACACATGGAGATCTACGACGCTGTTGTCGGCCTCCGACTCCAGGCCTTCACGGACGGCTGCGCGGATATGCCCGGGGGCCTCCCGGTCGAGCAGCACAGTCGATGTGGCATGCAGGAGGCCGATGGACCAGCGCGCGACGAGCAGGGCGCCCACGATTCCCATGAGCGGGTCGGCCCAGATGAATCCGAGAAATTTTGCGCCGAGCAATGCAAATATAGCGAGTAGGGAAGTCAGCGCGTCGGCTAGGACGTGAAGGTAGGCTGCGACGAGATTGTGATCATGGTGATGGTGATGGTCGTGGTGGTTATCTGGGTGCTCGGATCCGGGCGAGTCTTCGTGATGATGGCCGAGGATGAACACAGAGACGCCATTGACGATCAACCCGACTACGGCGACCGTGATCGCCTGGTTGAATGCGATCGGAACCGGTGCGAGCAAGCGTACGACGCTTTCCCAGATCATTGCCAGCGAGAATCCCGCGAGCAAGATTGCGCCGGTGAAACCGCCGAGCGTATTGACCTTGCCGGTGCCAAAGCTGAATCGCTCGTTATGCGCATTGCGACGCGCATAGACATAGGCGAAAGCATTGATGCTCAGTGCTGCCGCATGCGACGCCATATGGAGTCCATCCGCGAGCAATGCCATCGAGCCAAAGAGAATTCCCGCGGTAATCTCGACGGTCATCATCGCGCTCGTGAGCACGATCACAATAAACGTTCGCGATTCACCCGGTCGTTTGATGTGCTGGCCGAATGCGTGTGAATGGCGCCAGCGTTGCAGATCGTGCTTATGTGCCATCGCAGCGTCCCGATTCCATGGTCACGAGTTTCTATACGATAGCCGAGTTTGAGGCATTATGGAGCTTTCCGATTGCTGGACCGCCCCGCCCCGAGACGCATCGCTCAACTCAGCCGTGCCCACGGCAAGAGATAGCCGCCGCCACGGGCGCTGCCTCGAACGGCAGTGATGCGGTAAACGTGCTCGAGGTTTTCCTCGGTTAGTACCTCGGCAGGCGTGCCGTTGGCGACGATATGGCCCTCATGCAGCAATACCACGCGATCCATGTAGCGCATCGCTAGCGTCAGATCGTGAAGTACAGCGAGCACGCCGCTGCCGCGATGCGCCGTATCACGCAGAATCTCCATGACGTGGAGCTGATGATAGGGATCGAGGCCCGTGACCGGCTCGTCCGCGAGGAGCAGCGGTGCTTCCACGGCGAGCGCCCGAGCGAGCAGCACCCGTGTCCGCTCTCCACCCGAGAGTATCGTGGCATCGCGATTCGACAGTGCTGTTGCGTCGACCGCGGCCATCGCGCGTTCGACCGCAGCGAGGCAGGCGCTCGTCGGCGGCGCGAATCCCCGCGTGTGCGGAAAGCGTCCGAGCATAACGACGTCGCGCGAAGGCAAGGGCCACTCGATATGACGGTCCTGCGGCAGATACGCCACTGCACGCGCCCGCGCGCGTGCGCTGAAGGTATCAATTGGTGTGCCGTCGAGAAAGACTTGACCCTCCGCGAAGGGTAGGCCGCCAATAATCGTTCGCAACAGCGTCGACTTGCCAGCGCCGTTTGGGCCGATCAGCCCGACAAGCTCGCCTGGCTCGAGCGTGAGACTCACATGGTCGAGCAGGGGGCGCCGCGCGGCGCGAACGACGATATTTTCTACTCTAAGCTGCATCGGGATGCTACGGTCAGGTGTCGTAGGCTGCGCGACTTCGAACGACGAGGTAGAAAAAGAACGGCACGCCGATCAGGGCGGTGACGACTCCCAGATGCAGCTCACTCTGCGTCTCGACGAGCCGCACGAGCACGTCGGCGCTCAGTAACAACGATGCGCCCCCGAGCGCACTCGCCGGCAGTAGCCGGCTCGGATGAAAGCCGACTAGTGGCCGCAGCAGGTGCGGCACGACGAGCCCGACGAAGCCGATGACGCCGCTGACTGCAGTTGCCGCGCCCACACAGCAGGCAGCGCCAAGGGTGACCAGTAGGCGCAGCTGGC
>JAHEEM010000324.1 GCA_024640695.1 Rhodospirillaceae bacterium
CCTCTGCGATCGCGCGGCCGATTCCGCGCGAGGCGCCGGTCACAAGAGCGACTTGGCCGTCGATCCCCGGCCAGGGCTGAAGTTCGGCTAGATCCATTGTCGGTTCCTAGGTTTTGCGGCAGCCGGCAGTATACCGGAAGGCCGCCGGGACCCCGCCCTGAAGTGGCCCGATTTCACGGCCGTAACCAATTGTTTGTGCTATCTTCGGCGCTCGTTTCGGTTCCTTTGCGGTGGTAAACAGCATGTCGTCATCTCAGCGCGTAACAGGCGGGCGCGAGCGCGGCTTCACGCTAATCGAGATCATGGTCGTGGTCGTCATTATCGGCTTGCTCGCAGCGATCGTCGCACCCAATCTGATCGGTAACATCGACAGGGCCGCGGTGACGCGAGCCCGCGCCGATATTCGGACGATTGACAACGCATTGAATCTCTACAGGCTCGATAATTTCCGTTATCCCAGCACGGACGAAGGCCTGGAGGCGCTCGTCACGAATCCCGGCGAGGCGAGCGCGGCGAATTGGAAGCAGTATTTGCGCAGCGTGCCGACCGACCCCTGGAATAACGAGTATCAATACGCATCTCCCGGCCGGCAGGGCGACTACGAGGTATTTACGCTAGGCGCAAACGGCCAGGAAGGTGGTGAAGGCATCGATGCCGACATCGGCACCTGGAACCTCGACTAAGCTGCAAGCTTTGCCGGGGCGTCGCTGTGGCGGCTTCTCTTTGCTGGAGCTGCTTGTCGTCGCTACGATCATCGCGATATTCGCTGGCGTGGCCGTGCTCTCGCTGGGATCGCTCGGCAGCGATCGCGAGCTGCAGCGCGAGGCCACGCGACTGCAGAGCCTCATCGGCGTCCTTGCCGAGGAAGCCGTCCTGGAAAGCCGCGACTACGGCCTGCTCTTCAGTGAAACCGGCTACCGTTTCTACATATACGACTACCTGACGTTAACGTGGCTCGAGCCTATCGGCGATCAACTGCTTGTCGAACGCACACTGGACGAGCCACTGCAGCTGTCTCTCGAGCTCGACGACCGCGAGGTTCGACTGGCACAGGATTTCGACGCGATGGACACCAACGAGCAACCTGAGCCTCAGGTCATCCTTTTCGGCACGGGCGAAGTCACACCGTTCGAGGTTGGATTTTTCCGTGACTTCAATGGCGGGCGTTTCGTTCTCAGCACTGAATTCGATGGCACAACGAGCGTAACCAGCGATGGCTTCGAACCAATTTAGCTACGGCGCGCGCGGCTTCACGCTGCTCGAGTCCATGGTCGCACTCGCAATCGTTGCGCTCGGCATGATGGCCGTGCACACACAGCTCAACCGGTTCGTCATCAGTGCCGTGATCACCGAGGAGAAGACGCTTGCGAGCTGGGTTGCGTCGAATAAATTAACCGAGCTCAGCGTCGCCACGATCTGGCCGGAAGTCGGCACGAGTGACGATGAGGTCGAGTTCGCACAACGTGACTGGCAGCTGGAGATAGAGATCTCAGAGACCCAAGTCGAGAACCTGCGCCGCGCTGACGTACGCGTCTTTCTGTCTCAGGATCCCGATCGGCTCATTCATACGCTCTCAGCCTTGATCGAGCCGCCGCCTCCCGCCGGCTTCTTGCCCGTGCGCTGGTTCTCAGCCGAAATAGGTGCAGGCGGATGAGAGCGACGCGCGGCTTCACGCTCATCGAGCTGCTCGTCGCCATGGCGATCGTGGCAGTGATCGGCATCATGGCTCTCGGCGGCCTCAGCGAGGTGATCCGACAACAGACGATTGCGCAAGAGCGGGCCGATCGCTGGCGCAAGATCCAGTTCGCGATGCGCATAATTACTCAGGATCTCGCGCAAATTCATCCGCGACCTATGCGCGACGAGCTCGGCGACACCTGGCGACCGAGCGTGCTCGTGAACCCCAGCGCCCAATTCGCGATGGAGATAAGCCGCGGCGGCTGGGCAAACCCGGCTGGCTTCCCGCGCGGAACGACTCTCCGGGTCGCCTATGACTGGGAGGACGGCACACTCATCCGCTTTCACTGGCCTGTCATGGATCGCGCGCCAGGCACCGTACCGGTGCGCACGGAGCTTCTCGAAGATGTGGCTGATGTTCGGCTGCAGTTTCTGGATCAAAGCGGCACGTGGCACTTCGAATGGCCGCCGACCGGAATGGCCGGTCCTGATACGCTCGTAATGAGACCACGCGTCGTTCGATTCGACCTCGAGCTCGACGATTTCGGTCGGGTTTGGCGTGACGTGGAAACCGGCGGATGAGGCACTCGAGAGAAAACCAAGACGGTGTCGCAGTGCTCACCGCAATGCTCGTCGTTGCGCTGGGCACGATGATCGCCGTCAATCTCATGTGGAACGCCAGCCTCGATCAGCGGCGCACGGGTGCCGCCTTGGCCGGCGACCAGGCCCTGCTCTATCTGCAAGGCGCCGAAGCCTGGGCCGGAGATATTCTGCGCCAGGATCAGATCGATTCGCAGACTGATCATCTCGGTGAGATCTGGGCCGTCGAACTCGCGCCAATGCCCGTCGAAGGCGGACAGATCGCGGGGCGCATCGAGGATCTGCAAGGGCGATTCAATCTCAATAATTTGATCTCGCCACAAGGGGAAGAAGATCTGCTTGCGCGAAGACAGTTCGAGCGCCTGCTCGAGAGTCTGCAGCTCGATCCGACATTAGCTGGGGTCGTCGTCGACTGGCTGGACGCCGATGCGGAAGCGAACTTCCCGGGGGGTGGCGAGGACGCATCCTATGCCGCCATGGATCCGCCATACCGGACGCCAAACTCAATCATTTCGACGCCCAGTGAGCTCATGGCCAACGCGGGCTTCGATACCGAGCTGTTCCAGAGACTCTCGCCTTACGTCACGGCCCTGCCGCCCGGCACGCCGCTGAACGTGAACACAGCCAGCGTGTACTTGCTTGCATCACTGTCCGATGACATCGATCTTGCGCAGGCCGATACGCTCGCCCAGGAACGCGGCACGGCAGATTTC
>JAHEEM010000113.1 GCA_024640695.1 Rhodospirillaceae bacterium
ACTCGGTGTCGTGCGGGTGCATCAGGATGACGATCTCCGCCTCGGCAACGTAGCTAGGGGCCTCTTCGCTGACGTACTCGGGCTCGAAGCCAACCTCATAGGCGCAGCCGCCCAATGCGATGCCCAAGACGAGCGGTGCGATTCCGAAGAACTTCATTGGCGACTCCTGTCTGCTCTGTGTGGCGGCAATAGGCTTCAATTCTACATCGGGCCTGCGGTCGTCGATAACACGACCAACAGCCCTCTAGTCCCGGTTGGTTGCGTGCATGATGCCGGGGTGCAGTGGGACATCACTATTGTGTGGAGTACGTAGTAGGCCTAGGGGTTGCCGAAGCTCGTGCCTAAGCCGGCGCGGCGCTGAGCCTGCCGACATGCAGCATCTCGGTGGGCCGCCGGCAAGCTGAACGGTGCAGCCCTGGTCCGAAGCCCGGCGAGCATCCCGTGTGCGCGCTCCGCGGGCCACGAACGGGCTCTGCGAGCGCGGTAAATTAGTGCTTGCCTAGGTGAGTTCTGCGGCGCAGAATTCGCGCGCCTTCCATAGGGATCACGAGATGGAATCGTTGGCGTTGACGAACAGCATGATTGCCTCGGGCGTCGTGCTAGCTGTTACCTTTATCGCTATCTTCACCGAGCAAGTCCACGGTATGGAGCGGTCAAAGGTCGCCGCCGCCGGTGCAGCGCTGATGATCGTCGTCGGGCAGATTTTCGGTTTCTACTCGCCGACAGCTGCGATCGAAGCAATCGACTTCAACGTCATCTTTCTCTTGGCTTCAATGATGACGATCGTCTCGATTATGATCCCGACCGGCGGCTTCAACTGGTTGGCCTACAAGCTCGCCGCACTCAGTAAGGGCAATCTCTTCGTGATGCTCGTGTTGCTCGGCACTGCGGTCACCGTCCTGTCGTTGATGCTCGACAATGTCACGACGGTCGTGATTTTTGGTCCACTGATAATTCTCATTGCGCGTGCGCAGAAGATTTCGCCTGTGCCTTATCTGCTTGCCGCGGCGCTGTTGTCGGATACAGGTGGCGTAGGCACCCTGGTCGGCGACCCGCCGAACATCATGATCGGCTCTGCCGCCGGCATTGACTTCAACACGTTCTTCCTGCGTATGGGCGGCATCGTATTCGTCGCCTGGTTGTCGATCTTGATCGGCCTTAAGTTCCTGTTTAAGAAAGAACTGGCAGTAGAATCTGCGGGCACTTTCGACGAGACCGCGGAGATTAAGGACCCGAGAGTCTGGCGGGCATCGCTGGGTATTCTGGCCGTGATGGTGGTGCTCTTCATTCTGCATTCGAGATTCGAATGGGAAGCCTGGTTCGTTGCCGTCATCGGCATGAGCGCGCTTGTGTTCGTATCGCGGAATATCGTCATGGATCGCGCACTCGAGCACGTCGAGATCACGCTGCTGATGTTCTTCATCGGTCTTTTCATCGTCATCGGCGGCGTCGAGAACAGCCGTTTTCTGGAATACCTTGGCGGGTTCATCACGCCGTTCGTGGAAGCGGAGGGTCTATTGACCGCGACGATCCTTCTCATGTGGGTTGGCGCATTCTTGTCTGCCGCGATCGACAATATCCCATTTACGGCCGCCATGATTCCGATCATCCTCGGCATGGAGCAGCAGGGCGTCAACGTGACACCGCTATGGTGGGGGCTCGCGATGGGCGTCGGTCTTGGCGGCAACGGCACGCACATCGGTTCGACGGCTAACGTGTTTATTGTCACGATCTCCGAGCGCCTCGCACGCGAGCAGGGCGACCCGAGCCTGGCCATTACTCCGATGGTGTGGTTTAAGAAGGGCACGCCGATGATGCTGCTTAGCCTTGTCGTCGCGACCGTCGTTTTTTGGACTTTCTTCGACTTCTTCGCCACGCCGCACTAGGGGCCAGCTCGCTGGGTTCAGGGCGGCGTCCATTCCCAGGCGCGGACGCTGGTCAACGCTACGAATCCGAGCCGGTCGAGTATTGGTCGGCTCGGCCGCTGGGCCTCCACGTTCAGATATCGATACCCGCGGCTGCGCGCCTCGCTCGCCCGCGCTGCAACGAGGCAGCGATAGATACCGCGGCGTCGATGTGTCGGCACCGTGCCGCCGCCGTAAAGTCCGGCAAACTCGCCACCAGGCGGCAGTTCCAGCCGTGCTGCCCCAACCGGATCGGTAGCGTTGTAGGCCACGTAAAAACACAGCGTGCCGAGCGGCAGCCGCGCAGCGAATTCCGCGTTCAGGGCCGAGAAATCGATGCCGAAGGCCCGTCGTCCGACCGCATTGACATCGTTCAGGCGCTCGGCGTCGTCGATGCGTCGCAGGGAAATATCCGCCGGCAGTGCGACCGGCGGCAGCTCATCGCTGAGCTCGAAGACCATCAGCGTTTCTTCGTCCCCGGGCGCGAAGCCGGCTCGCTCGAGGCACTCGGGCAGATTGCTCGGCTGGTCGTGCCCGTAGACCTTCCATTCGAGTCTCCGCCCGATGCGCTGAAAGTAGTCCTGCTGAGCGCGAATCTCATCGTCGACGTTGTCGGCATCGAGGGCCGCATAAAGAACGCAGTTCCACAGCCCGATAACTCGCACGACCCGGCTCGTATGCTCGACGCGAAAGCCAGGCTCCGCCGGAAGGCCTCGTCGGACCTGCTCGTCGAAGCGATGCAGTAGCTCCTGTTTATCTAGACTCACGGCTCGCCGGATCCGATTTCCGTCACATCGCCAGCCTAGCGGCAGTATATCGGCTCGCGCAACTCGGTTAAGCAAACCGTAACCACTCCCGGCGAAACGTCTTTTGAACACCAGATCCGCTGCTCCCGCCGTATCGAGCGGCGGCTAAATTGAGATCGGCCTGCCGTTCATGAGCGATCGTGTCAATAGATCGACTGGTGCTGCAGTCGAGCGCGAATTTTCGGGCGCCAGCGCGCAGTGGCTTGAAAGTCAGCAAGATGGCAAGCATTTGGGTGACTTACGATTAGCAGTTGGAGAAGACAGCATAAAGGTCTCAATCGAGTATCTTGCAACGGTGGTTATGGGTAGGGCTGCAAGCCGAAAAATTCCTGACTCGGCTCTGTTAGTTTACTGCGGTTTCCGTCAATGGGATGAGAGGCTAAACTGCGCATAGTCGAAGGCGCGGGATTAAGGGATGGCCTGTTCGCGCAAGTTGCTTCTGATTTCCGTGCTGATAGCCGCGGCGGCCACCGCGTTCGCGCAGCCAGTCAGTGACGGCGTACGCGCCTCTCCGGAAGACGGCGGCACTCGCTACTGGCAGGTTGCGGGCGCTTCCCGCGGACTCTATCTCCGCGCAACGCCCTCGACGGGAGCACCTCGCATCTCCAGTTATCCAGCCGGAACGATACTAAACAACCTGGGCTGCCAAAGCTCGGACAGACGGGTCTGGTGCGATGTCCAAGAAGTTGGCGGTGGACCGCGCGGCTACGTCGCTGCGGAATACCTCGTGCCAGCAGTTGCGCCGCATGGGGCTGTGCTAACCGGTGCGGACGAGTCCGCCTTTCGCGCCGGTCAGGGCGATTTCGACGCTACTGGGAAGATTCCCTGTGCTCAGTATGCTGGCCAGCCGATGGCTCAGTGCGATTTCGGCGTAGCGCGTGGGGGCGGCGGTGACGCCACAGTGGTCGTCAGTAAGCTCGACGGCGTTAAACGTACGCTATTCTTTCAGTTGGGTAGAGCCATCGGTGCCGATACCAGCCAGGCCGACGGTTACGGTGAATTTCGGGCCGAAGTGGAAAACGACCTCACGACGATACGCGTGGGCGCCGAGCGTTACGAAATCCCCTACGCCGTCCTGTTTGGCGGCTAAGGACCCAGCAGATGAAACATCGAGGCCGCGGCGACTTGCGAGATCATCAAGATACTCGACGGGGCGGTGGCATGAAACGCCTGGGATCGGTCGGTCTGCAGGCGCTGCTCAGGCCCAAGACCCGATCGCGAGCCCTGTGTTCATCGTAATGCAGGCGGTGGATAAGTTCAGCCAACCCACAACCCGTGGGAATCAGATGTGGCAGACCGACTTTGCATACCTGAAGATCATCGGCTGGGGTTGGTTCTATTTATTCACGGTGCTCGGTCGAGTTTCTGCAGACCAACAATCTGGCCTGAACCATGGAATTAAGTATTGCGCTTGTAACGCCGTGCGAGAGGCGGCGCGCCACTCGGGAAGTCAGCTGCTAGAGCTCGCCTTCGAGAGGTAGATGCGCAAAGAACCAGTCCTCGAGTCGCTGCATGGAAGACAGTGCGGGCTGACTCGTGCGTATCTCGGTGTCCGATAGCCAAACGGTCCTGCCATCCTCATCAAACTGGAGCTCCCAGGCGTTTGCTCTATCCAGGTCACTCTCGATTGCATTGCGGATTTCAGCGTTGAGCGACTCGCTTTCAACGAGAAGGCCCATTTCCGTATTAATCCGCAGAGATCGTGGGTCGAGATTAACGCTACCGACGAATACTCGGTCACCGTCAATGACTAGTGTCTTGGCGTGAAGCGCAAGCGCCTTATCTGCGACGGGCGTGGCCATGTAACGGGCGCGGTCTCGGGCATCCGTGCGCACCTCGTGCAACCGGGCCCCATACCCCAGCAGTGTGTCGATGTGATTTCGGTAAGCGCTATGAGCTGTAAGATGATTATTCGATCCAATCGAGTTCGTCAGGATCTGAACATTGACGCCACGCTCAACCGCCTGCTCGACGGCACCTTCCAGATGCGGCGTCGGAATCAGGTAAGCCGAAGCGATCAGCAGCTCGCGGCGGGCGCTGTTGAATATCTCGATGAGCTCATTAGCGACCTGAACCGGGGCGCTATTAGCATCCGCCGGGTTCTCCGCGGGTGGATCGTCGGCGAACAGAGTGACTTGCCCGCGATGCGCTGCGGCGACCAGGCTCCGCCAGCGCGTATCGCGCCCCACCGGCGTCTCCTCGGCATGCACGTGGACCGTATCTTCTGAGATGCGTCGCGCTTCGTCGAGCGAGGCGGGAGCCGCGGTCAGATGAGAGAGTATGTCGATAGGCACCGCCCATCTATCGTTCCAGTATTTGTCAAAGGCATCGCTGATCTTCGGAACGACCGGCCCACCGACTATCAGCTCCATGTCGCGGAAGTTGGCCTCTTCATGTAGCCCGAAATATTCCTCTGCAAGATTCCGCCCCCCGACGATAGCGATTCGGTTGTCGACGACCATCGCTTTGTTATGCATTCGATGATCGAGCCGGTGGAACTCCCCGAGGTTCAGAACCAGTCTGCTGACATAGCCGTCACTGCGACGTTTGTATGGGTTAAACACGCGGTATTCGATGTTTGCGTGGCGCTGCAGAGCGAGAAGCGCTGTGTCCTCGCCAAGCAAGAACGTGTCGTCGATCAGCAGCCGCACGCGGACGCCACGGTCGGCCGCCGAGACCAGATGATCCAGGACCATGGCTCCTACCACATCGAAGCTCCAGAGGAAGGTCTGCAGGTCGATGCTCCGCGTGGCTGTATCGATGGCTCGGAGTCTCCAATCCAGCGCGGTCGGACCGTCGTTGAGTAAAGCGGTCCAGTCACTTTCGACAATCTCGTCGATCGCATCCCAGGTCGTCGCGTCGGCAGGAGCGAATGCTGTCTCAGGGGGTAGCTCGATGGGTTCCAAGCTCGAACAAGCAGCGAGACCCGCGATCAGCAGAAAGGCGAAGAACGTAAGACGCTGTTGAGGATGCATATGAACCGAGATTACCCGAGCACGCCGACCAGGCGCATTATTTCAGCCGACGCTAACCGCAAGCTGTATCATGGTCAAGCAGCGCTGCTAACGCTCCTGCTCGCGACCGATGCTCCGTTCAGTGGTCTAGGTTTGATGCGAGCCTGTTTCCGATCGTATTCGGCGCGGGCGAGCGCACTAATCTAACTGGATCGCATCAAATGTCCGTGGCGGGTAGGGTACGTTCAGTGGGCGAGCAGGGCAGCCGTCCGCGTCCTTTTTTGCGCGGCTCGAACCTCAGATTGACGTCGTCTGCTGGCGCGAAGCGCAAGGCGCCGGTTCAGGCTCTGCGAAGCTTGTTCGAGGCCAGTGCTAGCGCGCCGAGCAGCGCGCCAATGGCGCTCGGGTAGGGGCTCGGTATGATGAGCAGGCAAGCGGCAGCGAGTAGCAGCCCGCGTTCGACCAGTTGTAGTGGGCGGAACGCGAAGCCGCGGGTTGCGGCGGCGAGCAAGATGGCTGCGGCGCCCGCTGCGAGCACAGCGAGAGCGATCGTCTGCACCGACCCTTGCAGCAGGAGTCCGGGATTCAATATGAACGCGAACGGCACGATGAAGGCTGCGATGCCGAGTCGAACAGCTTCCCAACCCGTCTCCCAGATGCGGCTTCCGGAAATCCCGCAGGTGACGAACAGTGCGATGCAGGTCGGCGGCGTGTAGAACGAAGCGAGGCCCCAGTAGATCACGAACAGATGCGCGGCAATGTCGGGCACCCCGAGCCGGATCAGAGCCGGCGCCATGAGCGTCGCGAGCGTCACATAGGCTGGCGTTGCGTCGAGGCCCATGCCGACGATGAGGCTCGCGATGCCGACGAGCAACATCGTCATGATCAAGTTGCCGCCCGCCAGATCGATAATGAACCGCGAGAACTTGATCCCGACTCCGCTGAGCTCGAGCGAGCCGATCATCATGCCGATCGCCGCTGTGATGACGGCGATTGAGGCCCAGCGTCCGACGCCGTCGTCGAAGGCTTTGATCAGTTTTATCGGCGTGAGTCGATTTCCGCGCTCCTTGCCGAGAAAGCTCGCCGCGACGACAACCGCGGACGCATACGCGCCGGCGATGCCCGGCGATAGGCCGGCGACGATCAGGAAGTAGAACAGTGCGGTCATCGGCAGCATGTGCTGCCAGCCCTCGACCAACGACCGGCCGAACCGTGGCAGATCGGCTTGGTCGATGGCGCGCACGTCGTCCTTTATTGCCTGCAGATGCACCGAAAGGAAGACGATGCCGAAGTAAAGCAGGGCGGGCACCGTGGCTGCGAGCGCAACCTGTGTATACGGCACGCCAATCCATTCCGCCATCAGAAAGGCGATCGCACCCATTACCGGCGGGAGAATCATTCCGCCGGTCGAGGCGACGGCTTCGACCGCGGCTGCGAAGCGGGCCGTATAGCCTATCGACTTCATCATTGGGATCGTGAATACACCCGTCGTGGCCGAGTTACCCGACGGAGAACCCGAGATCGAGCCGAACAGTGCGCTGCCGAGCACCGCGGCTTTGGCGGGTCCGCCCCGTGAACGGCCGGTGACCGCGAGCGCTAGGTTCATGAACCACTGGCTCGCGCCAGCGTGATGCATGAGGGCACCGAAGATCATGTAAACAATGACGATGTTCGCCGCGACATTGAGCGGCAGGCCGAAGATGCCGGCGTCACCGACATACATACTGTAGAGAATGCGCTCGAGCGGAAACCCGATGCCCGACAATACGCCAGGCATTATCGGCTGCAGCATCGTCGCAAGAATGATGGAGACGATGATAATCGGTAAGGTCAGACCGGCGACGCGCCGGACGCCTTCCAGCAGCGCCGCGGCGAGCAGGAGGGCCAGCACGATGCCCGGCGCATCGAGAAAGCCTCGTAAACTATAGGCGAGTATGCGGTCGTAGGAGACGATCACGAAGCCGCCGCCGATGAGCCCGGCCGCGACCAGTCCGTAGTCGATGCCGCGCTGCCAGCGAATCCGGCTTCGTGCCGTAGACTCAGGTTGTCGCGGCCGGCTTGGGCGCACGAACAGAAACAGCAGCACCATCGCGCAGCACACGCTGATGGCCTGGTGCACCTGCATTGGAATGAATACGCCGAACCAGGTCGGTAGCTGGGCAACGACTGCGAGGTGGTAAACGGCCGTTGCCGCAGCAAGCCAGCCGGCTGCGGTCGGGCGCTCCGCGCTCACTGGGTCGGGGCGGTCGAGCGTTCGAGCGAAGCCTGTTGCCGGGATTCGAGCGCGTCGCTCCAGAGCCCTGCGGACTGAAGATAGCGAATCGTCCCCTCATGGTAGGGCACGGGCGCTTGTTCGAGCGTTCGCTCGGGCGTCCACTCCCGGGCGGCGCCCTGATATTCCACGAACTCATCCCGATGGTCGAAGACGTTGGCGACGATTGCGGTGACAATCCGCGGGTCCACGCTTGTCCTCGCCAACAGGTAGGCGTTCAGCGTGAAGGTGTTGATATCTTCCGACTGGCCGGAGAACGTGCCCGCAGGGATGATTCTGCCGGTGACGGCGGGGGGCAGGCGCTCGAGCGCTGCATCGCGCGTGTCTGCGGGGATTTGAAGCAGCTCGATAAGCCCGTTGTTCAACGCCTCCTCAACGATCGCGGCGCCCTCGCCGAATGGGAACATCGCCGCATCGATGCTGCCGACTTGAAATGCCTGCATGACCTCCGAGGACGTCGATGTCGAGATCAGCTGCACCTGGTCCTCGGGAATAGCGTAGACGGCAAGCAAGGCACGCACGATCTGGATCATGTCCGGGTTCGAAGGCCGGTCGGCGACGATCGTTCTGCCTGCGAAATCGGCTGGTGATTCGATCCCCGACCCGCGGCGCACAAGGATATGGCGGTAGGTTCTCTGGCCTTGCAGGACCAGCCTGATGTCTGCGGCATGCTCGAAAGGCTCGAGGCCGTTATAGGCCAGGTACGCTGCATAGGCGTTGACGAGTGCGAGGTCCAGTCGGTTGGTGTCGAGCGCAAACAGATTTGGGACAGAGCCACCCACAGGTTGCACGGTCGAGTTGATTTGCGCGTGACGGTAAGCGAGCTCCGACATTGCAACGGCGATCGCATAGAAGGTGCTGCCGACACTTGAGGTGCCGATACGAACGCTGTCGGTCGGCGCCGATGTGCCGCAGCCGCCGAGCAATGCCGCAATTATCAGGCAACCCATAAAGTGTCGCAGTCCCAAGGCGCTACGGAACACGACGAAGCTCATGAAGAGGTGACGCTCGTTACACTCGGGCTCGATCACAGCTTGCTCCGGCATTACCCGAGGCCGGTGATCCTCAGCAGATTGCCGTGAAAGATCATCTGCCGGTCCGCATCCGAGATGTCCATGGCTTCGATCGCGCGGATCGTTTCGCGGATGTACATCGGTCCTTTCTCCGGGTCGAAGGGTGCATCGGAGGCGAACACAAGATGCTCGCTGCCATAAAACTGCTGCGCACACTCGAGTGGCGCAACGGCGCCGAAGCTGGCGGTATCGGCGTAGAAGCTCCGGAAGATTTCGCCATGCGGTCGTCCGAGCTCGCCTGGCAGCTTGCTGTAGTCTGCCCATGAAGTTCGCACACCCATCTGCGACCAGCCGGCGTCGACACGCCCGGCATTGAACGGCACGATCCCACCGGCGTGGTGGAAGATGAACTTGAGTTTCGGAAGATCGGTCATGATCTTCGACCACACGAGCCGCGCCTGGCACGCCGCCGTCTCGTACGGCCAGCCGAAGGTCCACCAGATCTCATAGAGAGACTTGTCCTCCGTCGCGTAGTCGGCGCTCGCCGCGCCGCGCGACGGATGTACCCAGATCGGCTTGTCGAGCTCGTGCATGCGCTCGAACACGGGTCGAAACTCCGGCGCATCGAGCGGCTTGCCGCCGACGTTCGTGAACAGCTGAATACCCACGGCTCCGAGGTCGTTGATGGCGCGGTCGATTTCGTCGACAGCGCCGTCGAGATCGTTCATTGCAATTGTCGCGATGAACCCGGGAAAACGCTTCGGGTACTTGGCGCAAAGCTCGGCCATGGAGTCGCTGCCGATCTGCGACAGCTTGCGGCTGATTTCGGGTCCGCCGGCCAGCTCCAACGGGGGCGAGGCCAGGGAGAGTATCTGCTCGTAGTCGTCGAACTGGTCCATGACGCGAAAACGCACGTCGAGGTCGACGATCATCGGCACAGCTTCGCTGCGTCGAGTGATGTCCGTCATCGATCCCATGGCGTCTTTGAGCGCTTCGTAAAACGGTACGGGCCAGATGTGGTTGAAGGCGTCCAGTTTTCTCATTTCTATAAGCTACCGATCGAGGTTGTTTAAAAAAAAGTATTATCTTCGTTGTTGCGCCTACGGTTCCGTGCGTTCTCTTGACGCAGTACCACCGAGGCGTTGCCAGAGTCCGTGCGGGCTCACGCTGTCGCGGCGCTGGCGCGCTCGGCCGCGGACCGCTCTTCGCGCGCGAGCCACTGGCGCGCGAAATACATAAATCCCATAGCCGTGAGTTTCATGATTGCTGCGTAGACAACGGCGACGATAAAGTAATTTTCGTTCTGCAGCACGGTGAGCATGACGAGCGAGGCGAGAGAAATATTCTGCACGCCCACCTCGTATGTGATCGAAATCCTCTGAGTCACGGGTAACCTGA
>JAHEEM010000325.1 GCA_024640695.1 Rhodospirillaceae bacterium
GATTGAGCGTGAGATCGTCGCGGGGCTTTCGAGTCTCAACGCGGCGCGCATTGTGGGCAGCGGGCTCATTGGCTTGTCGGGATTCATGGTCTTCGTGGTGCCGGGACCGCTTCACGCCCAGCAAGCAAACTCAAACGTGGCCATTCTCGAAGAAATCGTCGTGACCGCCCGTCGCCGCGAGGAAAACCTCCAAGACCTACCGCTATCGATCGCCGTGCTTACGGCCAATACGATGCAGGCCCAGGGTATCTTCAACATCGGGCAGGTCGGAGATTTCGTGCCGAACCTGACGCTGGCCACGCAAGACCGCGCCCACCACAATCAGATTTTCATCCGCGGGATTGGCGGTGGCGGCCCCGATCCGATTTTTCCGATCGGCACGGGGATGTATATCGACGGCCACTATATCCCGACGAACATTAGTAGCTACATGAGCACGCTGGACATCGATCGCGTCGAGGTCCTGCGTGGACCGCAGGGCACGCTGTTCGGCAAGAACACGACTGGCGGGGCAATCAACATCGTCTCTACAAAGCCCGGCCCCGAATTCGCGTCGAGCCTAACGGCTAGAGTCGGCGAGTTCGGTCGGCAGAATCTCCGCGGCATGGTGAATTTCCCGCTCAGCGATAACGTATTCGCGCGCCTCAGCGCGGCCAGCGAGCAGTTCGATGGTTACTACTACAACCGAACGCTGAATATCGATACAGATTGGACTGACCAAACGTCTCTCATGGGCGCTTTGCGGTTCACGCCCGGTGACCATTGGACAGTCGATACGTCGTTCAGCTACTCCGAGAACCGAGACGGTGAGAAAGGAGGTCAGTGCGCACCGGGCCCCGAGCCTTGGGGAAGAGGGCGAGGGACGTTATACGGCGACGATGAGAATCAGACACAGACCTATGCAATGTGCAGAGCCGACAATGCGCTCGGGCCTTTCGTGCACTCCGCCAGCAAGCGGACATTCTCCAACGTCGACACCGAGGGCGTCTTCTTCTCCGCTGACTGGGACTCGAATGGCGAAATCGGCGCGCTGTCTAATCTGAACGTCAGAATCAGCTCTGCCTACCGAAATCTAGACCACAAGTATCTGCACGATCGTGATTACACGGAGTTTCTGATCTTCGCACTAGGTACCGGTGACGGCGCGCGCAACACGCTCACCCGTGGCACGGAGGTGCTCGTTGAGGGCGTCGTGAACGACCGGCTGGACTTCGTTACCGGTGTGCACTATTTCTACGAGGAGAGCGGAGCGTCTGACCAACAGTGCTATGACCTGTTCTTGGCACGTTACGACCCGAACAATCCGGACGTAGACATACTGTGCGATCCTTTCGCCGGGATCGTCTTCGAGAATCTTCCTGCCGCGGGCTTTATCGGTGGAACTCAAAGTCGTGTCTTCAACACCTCGTTAGGCGTCTTCGGCCATCTGACCTACTCGCTCAGCGACCGTTGGAACCTAGAGGCGGGCGTTCGCTACACGGAGGATGAGCGCGAGTTCGTCAATTTCGAGCCCGCGCTCAGCAACGCCCAGCTTCCCGATCCGACCGCCCTGGTAACTTTTGACGCAATTCTGAATGACGTCACGGTTTACCAGGACGGCGCTATTGGTGCAGGCAAGGACACGTTCAGCGATGTGACGCCGACGGTTAGTCTTACGCGATCCCTCGACGAGAGTGATTGGTTACAGGACGGCATGCTCTATCTTCGTTACGCGGAAGGCTTTCTGACCGGCGGTTTCAACTCGAACTTCAATCTCCGCCTCGACCCCGGGTTAGCCGCACTGCAGTCCTTTGGCCCCGAGCACGTGGACAACTACGAGTTCGGCTTTAAGGGGACGTTCGCCGACGGTCGCTTGAGACTGAACTCGGCGGTTTTTTATATGGATTACACCGATAAGCAGGACGAAGTCATCATCGACAACTCCAACGGTCAGTACATCAGTGATCCAGACGTGACTGTTTTTGGTGTCGTAGCCAACGTCTCCGAAGTCGAGATCTACGGTTTCGAGCTAGAGGTACTTTCGCGACCATGGAGCGCCGGCTTAGTCGCATTCGAGATCGGCTATCTGCACAACGAGTACGGCGAGTACGATCTTCTCGACGATGACTTGAATCTGATCGATCAATCCGATGTGGCAATAAGCGATCTGAGTCCGGACTGGACCGTAAATTGGAGAGTGGAGCACACGTTTACGTTGGGAAATGGCGCGACGCTAACCCCGATGCTGGGCGCATACTGGCAATCGGAGTACGAGTGGCTCGGTGGACTCGATCGAGACGCACCGCCGTCGTTCTGTTTTCAGGGTGACTATGCCAAGTGGCGTGCCCGTCTCACCTATGAGTCTGCGAACGGCGACTATCGAGTGTCCTTGTTCGGTAACAACGTCAACGATGAGCTCTTCTACGAGGCGTGCCGCGACTATCGTGGGCTGTATCTCTATCGCTATGCGCAGCCGGCGGCATGGGGCGTTGAATTTTCCGCCCGCTGGGGTGACTGACTCATACCGCTAAAACGTATGCTCTCCCGAAAGGATGCCCATTTCGAGTATTTTTCAACAGCCGCTTTCGGCCAACTTAGGCCGAAAACTCAATGCCGAGAATATATCACCTGAACTTCCGCTTTGGAGCCAACTTTCGCCGTTAATCCATGTTAACGACTCGGCTCTCAGGGCTACGACCGCTTTGGAGCGCACAGCCGACATGCAATTTCGCTATGTTAATGGCTTCCTTAACGGGAACTCTCGGCCAACTGCGGACGTTCAGATGGTGGAGTTGGGGCGGTCAGCGACTGCCGCGCTACATGTGCGGCCAGGGTAACGGCGTGTCATCCCAGAAGTCGCAATTCGCGTCGGCGACTGACTCCTCCATTGAGCTGGCGGTACTGATTCGCAGGTAACGGTCGCTATCCGCGTTCACGGGTTCCCATGGGGTTGTAGCTGTGCCGTTTGGGTCATGGTATTTCGCCATATTCGACCAAT
>JAHEEM010000114.1 GCA_024640695.1 Rhodospirillaceae bacterium
CTCGCGACCCAGATCCGGGTTTCTGTTCGGGTTCAGCAAACACTGCTCCGTGGTCAGCAGCACGCCGAGGCCGTTCACATCGATCGATCCGCCTTCGAGAATCATCGAGTGCTCCACGCAACTCACGCCGAGCACGGCGGCCATCTGGCGGGCGACTAGCTGGTCTAGGTCGTAGGGTGGATATTTGCCGCCCCACGCGTTATAGCCGAATTTCAACGCGCGCAGCGGCTCCTCGGCTGCACCTGCACCGAGCACGAAAATCGCGCCGTGATCACGGCACCAGGCATCGTTGGTCGGAATCCGGTGGAGCTGAACGCTACCGCGCGGAACTCTCGGCGCGAGCAGGCCTCCGAGGTATTGGCCGTGCTGGTCATCGAGCACGTTGATGTGCACGGTCTCGACCTCGGCGAGAGCCGCGACGACATCGAGCATCGGTGCTTGCACCGACTCGAGACAGCCAGGCCATGTATCGGGATTATGCGGCCACGACAGCCAGGTCGCCTGGTGCGGCGCCCACTCCGCGGGCATGCGGTAACGGCCGGTCGGCACAATCGGTTCGGCGTCTAGAGCCACGGTCTATGACCTTCCGTCGGGTTTTGGGGGCGTGATGATAGCGGGCTTTCACCAACATACAAGCGCGGCGCCGTCGCCGAACGGGCAGAAGTAGCTCCAGGTTCACGGTATGATGTCAGCATGAGAAAAATAGGCGCCTCCCTGCTGCTGTTGGCCATGCTCATGCCTCCTGCGGCAATGACCCAGGAGCGCGGCATGCTGCTCGTCGCAGCCGAGCAGGTTACCGAAGAAGCCTTCGCAGAGACCGTCATCCTGCTCTTGCACTACGACACTGATGGCGCCATCGGCGTGGCGATCAATCGTCCAACCTGGGTGTCGACGCGAGAAGTCTTCCCGGACTTCAGCTATCTGCGCGCCTACCGCGGCCGCGTATTCCACGGCGGGCCGGTTGCGCAAGCGACGGTGCTGGTCTTGAGCAGACGCACGGCTCGTAATTCCGACGACCAACCCCTGGTCGACGACGTATATATGAACTCCGATCCGGCCCTGCTCGAGGCGGAGTTCGATGCCTTCGAGGACGATGACGACGTGCTGCGCTTCTATGCAGGGCACGCGACCTGGAGGCCGAATCAACTCGACGAGGAAATCGCAGCAGGCGCATGGCGAGTCGTTCCGGGCAGCGCTGCGGCGATCTTCGATGCCGAGCCCGAATCGCTCTGGCGCAGACTCACTGCCGGCGACATGCAGATCACCGTGCATGAGCGATCGAAGCTTTTCGAGCTACCGCACGGCGAGGAACTTGCCGTCAACCGGTAATGCCGTACGCGTACTACGCCAGGCTCAACAAGGCCGACAAAACGATCTACCGAAATAGCGATGCGATCGAGACTCTAGACCTGCGTAGCGCGGCACAGCTGCGGCCACTCATCGAGCGGCTCGAGCGCAACCTGCGGCTAGAGGACCGCGCAGCCGTGGAAGCGGCCGTGCGCGCCTTATGTGCCGGCCTTGCCGCCGACATCGGCACAGCACCCCTGACGATCAAGGTCCTGGCGGCCCGGCCGAGCCACGACTGGGGGGAACTCCACGGCCTCTACGAGCCCGCCGAAGGACGGCGCCGCGCACGGATCACTGTCTGGATGCGCACGGCCCAGCACAAGAAAGTCGTCGCGTTTCGGACGTTTCTGCGAACCGTGCTGCACGAGCTTTGCCATCATTTAGACTACGCAGCCCTGGATCTCGCGGACTCGTTTCATACGGAAGGCTTCTTCAAGCGTGAGTCGAGCCTGTTCCGGAAACTCGTCAACGACGGCGCTGCTGAATCGGGCCGCGGACCGGCTCGCCGGAGCTCTTGAGCCCGGCTCGATCGTTCGCGATGCACATTGTCATTCTGATCATGGTCCTGCTCGCCGCAGTTGTCGGCCCTGGATTGTGGGTCAAAGCCGTCATGGCACGACATAGCCGGCCGGCTTATCGCTACCCGGATAGCGGCGCGCAGATTGCCAGACGCCTGCTGGACCACCTCGGCCTCGACCAGATCCGCACGGAGGTGACGGATAAGGGTGACCACTATGATCCAATTGCCAAGGTCGTACGGCTAGCGCCGGAAAACTTCGAAGGCAGGTCACTGACCGCGATCACGGTAGCCGCGCACGAGGTTGGTCATGCGCTGCAAGACGCGCGCGGTTTTCGGCCGCTGGTTTGGAGAACCCGCCTCGTCGTCTGGGTCGGCCCGATTGAAAAGCTCGGTGCGTCGATGCTGATGCTCGCGCCATTCACGGTTGCGCTTGCGCGGCTGCCGCTGATAGGGCTCCTCACCTTCCTCGGCGGCCTCGCGACCCTCGGGACAGGCACGGCAATTCATGCGCTGACCCTACCTACAGAGTTCGATGCAAGCTTCGGTCGCGCGCTGCCGCTACTGCGCAGGCTCGACTTGTTATTGCCGGGCGATGAGGCCGGCGCGCGCCGCATCCTTAAAGCGGCCGCACTAACTTACGTTGCAGCATCTTTGATGAGCCTGCTGAATATTGCCCGGTGGTGGGCAATAATACGTCGCTGACGCGGGCGCTTAAGGCACGACGCGCGCCAACCTCCGCCAACCGAGCTCAATTAGCCAATGATAAAAACGACGAATGACATGAGCGAGCCCGCAACGAGCCGATCGCTAAATGTCGGACTAACTATCTGCTTTTTTGCGTCGGGCTTCGCGGCGCTGCTCTATCAGGTCGCGTGGCTGCGGCAATTCTCATTCGTCTTCGGCACCAGCGAGCTCGCAGTAGTCAGCGTGCTCGCAGCCTATCTCGCTGGCCTGTCGGGCGGAGCGGCAATTGCGGCTCGCTACGTGACGCGTATTGCTCGTCCCGTCTGGACGTATGGCCTGCTCGAGGCCGGAATCGCCGTCTGCGCGGTCACTGTACCACTAATTCTCGCGGGCGTCGGCATGCTCTACGTCTGGATGCTCGGCGGTCAATCGACCCCGCCGGATGCGGCGGCATGGGGTCAGCCGATCTTCTATTTGATCATCGCCGTAGGCATTCTCGCCATACCGACGGCATTGATGGGCGCCACGCTACCCTTGGTTACCAACGCCGTCGTTCACGTCGAACGGCAGATTGGTCCCAAGGTAGCGCAACTCTACGGAATCAACACGCTCGGTGCCGTTTGCGGCGCGCTGGTCGCCGGCTTCGTGCTGTTGCCCGCCGTCGGGCTAAACGTCACTGTCTTCACTGGCGCACTCGTCAACCTCGCGATCTTCGGTTTCGTCGCGGTCATGACTCGAAAACGATGGGTGTCTGCCGTTGGGGGCACGCAGCACGTGGCGTCTTCGCAGGGCGACCGTGCAGCGGCCACGAGCTTCTATCGCGATTGCGTGCAGCCGCTCCTATTCGGCCGTGCGGGGAGTGGATCTCGTGCATCGATCGTGTTCCAAAGCCAGCCCGCCTGGCTCTTGCCGATCATGCTGTTGTCGGGGGCCAACGCATTTATCTACGAGGTTCTCTGGACGCGAATGTTGAGCCACGTGCTCGGCGGCAGCATCTATTCGTTCGCGACGATGCTTGCAGCATTTCTGGGTGGCATCGCACTAGGAGGCGGATTGTCGGGTGGCTTCGCGCGTGACCGCGAGCACGCTGCAAACGCGTTCGTAGTCGTGCAGGCAGCCGTCGGCGTGCTGTCGATACTTATATATACCCTGCTCGGTCCGCTGATTCCGGAGTCGCGGAGCATTTTCACGCTCTCCAGCTATGCCGCCGGCATCATGCTACCGGCGACAATCTTTCTCGGAGCAAGCTTTCCGCTCGCCGTTCGGGCTCTCGCGACCCGACCCGACCGCGCGGGCGCCGTTACCGCCCAGGTGTATGCCTGGAATACGGCAGGGGCGATCCCAGGCGCCCTGCTGGCGGGCTTCGTGCTGGTGCCATCACTGGGCTTTGAAGGCACGATCAGGCTCGCCGTAGCTGTCAACTTTGCACTGGCCTTATGGGCCGCGCTCTGCGTCGCTAAACGGCGCGCCGTTGCGGTCGGACTAACGGCAGCCAGCTTGCTGGTGACGCTGCTCGTTTACTCTCCAGCACGGCCAGAAGCAGTTATCTCCAGCACAGGTTTTCCTCTTGCCTATAACACCGAACCGGAGGAAGTGTTCTACGCCGTAGGGCGGTCCGCTACTGTCCTGCTGCTCGAAGAAGACGGCATCTATTTCTTGCGCGGCAATGGCCTTCCCGAAGCCTCAATCCTGGCCAAGGGCAGCCCGCCGCAACAGGATCCTGCGAAATGGCTGACCGCCTTGCCTGTGACCGCGAGGCCCGAGGCGGACAGTCTGCTACTGATCGGATTCGGCGGCGGCGTCGCGCTCGAGGGCGTACCTCCATCCATCGGCAGCATCGACGTCATCGAGCTCGAGCCCGAGGTCATCAACGCGAATCGCGCCTTCGCCGATCGACGCAACCGTGACCCTCTGCAGGATCCACGCGTCAATATTATCCTTAACGACGCACGCAATGCGCTGCGTCTGACGACCAAGCGCTATGACGTCATCGTTTCCCAGCCTTCGCATCCATGGACCGGCGGCGCCGCTCATTTGTATACGCGCGAGTTTCTCGCCGAAGCAAAGGATCACCTTACCGACCGCGGCGTACTCGTCCAGTGGATCAATTCAGAATTCGTTGATGCGCCGCTGCTCCGCAGCTTAGGCGCGACTCTGCTCAGCGAATTTGAGAATGTTCGACTGTATCGACCAGAATCGCAGGTGCTCGTATTCATCGCCTCGGACGCCGAGCTGGAGCCGGAGCTGTCGCTGTCCCGATCCGGCGCGCCTCTGATCGACGACGTCATGCACTACAGTCGCATAGGCTTGAACGGCGTCGAGGACCTGCTCGCAGCACTGGTCATGGACGACGCGGGTGTCGAGGCCTTCGCGGCCGAGGCGCCGATCAGCACGGACGACAATCTTCTTCTCGCAACGCAAAGTCGCTCGCAAGCCGACGGGCTCATGGGCGCACAGCTCAGCGAGCTTATCGCACCTTATGATCCGCTCCTGCAGCGCGGCAGCTGGATCTACACCAGGCTCGCTGACCGAGTCGACTTCGGTTACATCACAAGACGACTGATACGGCTGGACCAACGCATTCGCGCGCTTGCCGCTGCAGAAATACAACCCGACGTGTCGACGCGCCAACTCATGGTCGGCCTGCTCTACGCCGATCGTGGCCAGCTTGAGGATGCAACTGCTGCCGTTCGGGCCGCGTTGGACCGGCGACCGGACAATGTCCAGGCGCGCTATTTGCTCATCGAACCGAGCATCGGGCAGCTTGTGCAAGGCACCGCCGCGGCCGACGTCGCCGAGCTCGCCGAGCTACTGCCTGCTTCTGCGGCTGCTGTCATTCAGGGCTGGAAGGCCGCCGCGACGCAAGACTGGGAAACGCTCGCTCAGCTCGACGGCGTGCTAGGCCGCACGAGTGTGACCGATGTGTGGTACCCGAGCGTCGTACGGCTCCGAGCGGAGTGGCGCGGCAAAGTCACCCAGAATACCGAAAGCTTCGCGTTCGATGCGCTGCGGCTCATCGATCGCGCCCTAGTGATTGAGCCATCACTCACGCTAATGCTGCTGCGCGTTGCTGTCGGGATTTCGACCAAGGATGCTGGCATTGCGATCGAGTCGTCGCGTCAGGCCGTCAGAATGACCGGCACTACACTCGAGCGAGTGAGCACCGGGACGGGGCGTATCGCCCAGCGGGAGATAACGGCTATACGCCAAAATCTCACTGCCATCACGAATAATCTGCGCGGCGATCTCGTCGCGGGCAACGAGCGGCATGCCGAACGAGTCAGACAGAATGCCAACGAGATCCTAAGATACCTCGACGCCGCAGCAGCACCTATTCAGCAATGACAGCACTCACAGCCATCTCGGACTTCATCTGGGGCCCGTACCTGCTCATTCCGCTGCTGCTATTAACAGGCGTGTTCTTGACGGTCAGGCTGCGCTGCCTGCAGTTCCGTGAACTCGGCCATGCGCTCTATCTCGGCCTTATCGTTCGCCGCGAGCAGGGAGCGCGCGGTGACATCTCGCATTTTCAAGCGCTCATGACAGCGCTCGCCGCAACGGTCGGCACGGGGAATATTGTCGGTGTCGCGACTGCAATCGCGCTTGGCGGACCCGGCGCGTTGTTCTGGATGTGGGTGACTGGACTCCTCGGTATGGCGACCAAGTACTGCGAGGCCCTGCTGTCGGTGAAGTTTCGAATTACCGATCATCGCGGTGAGCAGGCTGGCGGTCCCATGTATTACTTGTCGCGCGGGATACCTAACAGGCTGCTCGGCCGCACGCTCGGCGCCTTATTCGCACTGTTCACGGCAATAGCAGCGTTCGGGATCGGCAATATGGTCCAAGCCAACGCAGTCGCAGACGCCATCGACGGTGCGTTCGGAATCGCCGATTGGCAGACGGGCGCCGTGTTGACGGTCGCGCTCGCAGTGGTAGTCCTTGGCGGCATTCGCTCAATCGGCCGCGTGACGGGAGTGCTGGTGCCAGCGATGATCGCGCTGTACCTGCTCGGCGCTGGCACCGTCTGGGTGCTCCACGCCGACCGTATCGCCGGCGCTTTTGCGCTGGTGTTTTCGGATGCATTCAGCGGCACTGCGGCCACCGGCGGCTTCATCGGCAGCAGTGCCGCAATGGCGATCCGCTACGGAGTAGCACGCGGGATCTTCTCGAACGAGTCAGGCCTCGGCTCGGCCGGCATTGCCGCCGCCGCCGCACAGACGACCGAGCCGGCGCGCCAAGCGCTCGTGTCCATGACGCAGACGTTCATTGACACGCTTGTCGTGTGTACTTTTACTGGCATCGCGATTATCGCCAGCGGTGCGTGGACCTCGACTGAGAACGGTGTGTTGCTGACGCAACTGGCGTTCGACTCGGCACTGCCTCAGATCGGCGGAATCATCGTCGCGGTTAGCCTCGCAATGTTCGCTTTTTCGACGATACTCGGCTGGTGCTATTACGGCGAACGCAGCATCGAGTACCTGCTCGGTGAACGCGCGATATTTCCCTACCGCATCCTTTTCGTTGCCGCCGCATATGTCGGCGCGATACGAACCTTGGACTTCGTTTGGCTATTCTCCGATGTCATGAACGGCCTTATGGCCCTACCGAACCTGATAGGCCTGCTATTGTTGAGCGGGGTCGCAGCGTCAGAGACGCACGCATATCTCGCTCGCAGCCGCGCGGAGCGAACGAGGGAAGACCTGCCTCGCTAGCAGCGTCGCAGCCGCGGGCAAACTACCCGGCTCGCGAAACGAAGCATCCATCGCTACCATAGACAGCACGATGCGAGAACCCACCATGAGTTATGTCGTCGCAATTGCAGATCGAGAGCACCGGCTATGAACGAGTCCACGCATGCAGCAGAGGTCCTCGAAACGAGCCAGCTCCGTGCTTTGGTCGCTGTCAAAGCCTATGTCCCCGAGGACGCCATGACCGCAGGGCTGCTTGGCACAGAGCGGTCCGGCCACGGCGTGCGCATCCGCGCGGACGGCCTGATCATCACCATCGGATATCTCGTCAACGAAGCCGACGAGATCTGGGTAACGACGGAAGATGGTTTGTCGTCCCCAGCATTCGTCGTCGGTAACGACTTCCGTAGCGGCCTCGCCCTCATCAAGCCGACGATTGCTCTCGACGGGCCAAGCCTACAGCTCGCCACACGCGACGAGATCAAAGTCGGCGACGCCGTCGTGATCGCAAGCAGCGCCGGCGCCGAGCCGCAATTCGTGGAGGCGCAGGTAGTCGCACGGCAGGAATTCGCCGGGCGCTGGGAATACCTGCTCGAGGAAGCCATATTCTCAGCGCCACCACACCCGAGCTGGTCGGGTGCCGCCCTCCTGAACCTCGACGGCGAACTCTGCGGTATTGGATCACTGGTGATACAGGGATTCGAGATCAAGGGCGAACAGCGCACGGTCAACATGTCGGTTCCCATTCAAACGATCGGCAACGTCATCGACGAGATCTGCGAGCATGGGCGGCGTCTCGAAGCGCAACGTCCATGGCTCGGAGTCCTGGTGCACGAAGAGGACGAAGAGCTGACTGTAGTAGGCGTCTATCGAGACTGCCCCGCAGACGCCGCAGGTATGCGTCCCGGTGACGTCGTCATGCGCGTCGGGGGACACGAGATCTGCGGCCTCGGTCACTTTTACCGGACGGTTTGGAGCCTGGGCCCGGCCGGCGTCGAGGTGCCGATTACGGTGCTGCGCAACTCTACCCGGCACGAGCTCGTCCTGAAGTCGGTGGAACGCAATGCGTATATGCGCAGGGGCACCCTGCAATAGACCAAGCCGGCGACGACCAACGGTTACTGAAAGTGCTCTGCAATCCGGCGCTGAGCAAACGCTGGCGATGTCCGAGGGATTCTCATCCTAGGTTTATGTGGACTCGGTTACAGCCTGCGCGGACGCTTGCCACGGGTTAGCCGGCTTGTTTATGCTCGTCGGCATCGAACAACCAGCCCAGGGGATGCTTTCATGAACCAGCTAATCACGCGCTTCACGCCTGTCGCGACCATTTTGCTCGTAGTCGCGGCGTGCGGTCAGGCGCCGGACGGCGGTGCCGGGGCGCCGGCAGCAACAAATCTCGATACCGAATCAGCCGAGTATGCGGCGATGGAATACCGCCATGGCCTCATGCATGTCATTGCGTTCAAGGCAGGCAAGCTCAGAGGTATGGCCGACGGCGACATCCCGGTCGACGAAGCAGTGTTCGTGAAGTCCGCGACAGACCTGGCTGCGGCCACAAGCATGCTTGACGATGCTTTCCCCGAAGGTACCGATAGCGTCAGCCTCGCGGGCGCGAGCCATGCGCTGCCAGAGATCTGGAGCGATTGGAATGCGTTCGTGGAGCGTCGCACGGCCATGCAAACGGCGGCGCAAACTGTCGCGGCTCAGGCTCAAGCCGGGGGTTTCGCGGCAGCACAGGCCGCGGCGGCTGAGCAAATCGGTCCGGCCTGTGGCGGCTGCCACCGGCCATACCGGCAGCGTACTGACTGACGAGCGCCTGCCGCAGAGAGGTTACGCCCGGCGAGCCAAGCCGGCTACAGTAGCGTCACTACCGCGAAGACGGCCGCGGCCGCAGCGAGCAAAGCTATTCCCGCGACGACTAGCTTGGAGCCAACGATCGGCTCCAAGCGGCCGTTCGGGTCGTCCTTGAATCCAGTCAACATGGGCGCGATGAGATTCTCGCGCTTGAACAGCAGATAGTAGACGGCTGCTGCTACGTGCACGACGATCACCAGCAGCAACACATTGAAGTTCAGCTCATGGAACTCGGTGACCTGATTTCCCGCCCGCCCGGAGATTAAATCGTTCAACGGTCCCGAGTAGAAGTCGCCATCGGTCGCAAACAGACCCGTGGTTACCTGGGCCAGCACGAGTGCTAGCATCACGAAGACGGCGAAACCGCCGAGCGGGTTGTGACCCGCGTAGCCCTCGCCGCCGCGGCCCGCCAGGGACTTGGCATACGCGACGATCTGCCCGGGCCCGTAGGCAAAATTGCTAAAGCGCGCATAGCGCGTTCCAATGAACCCCCAGACGATACGGAACAGCACCAGTGCGAGTATCACCTGCCCGATCAGCATGTGAGTGTCCATGTCCCCCGTCACCTCGACCGTATACCACGAGCCACAAATAAGCGCCGCCAAGGCCCAGTGGAAGATCCGTGTGGGAAGATCCCAGATGAGTTTCTTTGCCATTGCCAACCCCGACCTAACTTATTCGCACCGCCCTAGTGCGCTGCGGCATCTCAAGCTTTCTGCTTTAAGCTCTCATCGACGATGAACAGATCCGTAAGTAACGCACGCAGATGGATCGACGCGTTCACGTTGTCGATCAATTGAGAGCTGATTGCGGGTTTGCCGAGCACGAGCCTAACGATCGCAAGCGCCCGTGCCGCATCCTGGCTTGCCGCGTCGAGAAACGGCCGAAAGGACTCCACCGACGCGCCTCCGGATTCGCCGAGGCGCTCGGCAATAGCCTCGCCGAGGCCCTCCAGGGCCGCTTCCATTTTGCGTAAATAATCCCTGAGGTCCGAAGCGGCTCCGCCACCCTGGTCGGTCTGGCGTCCCTGCGCTGCATACGCGAGCATGAACTCATAGGCCGACTCGACCGCATCGATGCGCTCGTCCAGCTCCATCGGCTGCTTTTCAGTCATCATTATCTTTCCAGATGTCCTTGGCGGGCTCATTCCTGCTCTGCTTCCCAGCGCGAGGTGTCATAGTTCTCACGGTACTCGCTCCCGGTGATCCACCCGAGCACCATCGATCGAGTCAGATAGAA
>JAHEEM010000115.1 GCA_024640695.1 Rhodospirillaceae bacterium
AGTCGTAGTAGGATACGAAATACTCGACGGCATTGTTTGGAAAAAAATCGCGCATTTCCCCATAGAGCTGCGCCGCCAGCGTCTTATTGTGCGCAAGGATGAGCGTCGGACGCTGCAGGCTGGAGACCACGTTTGCCATGGTGAAGGTCTTCCCCGAACCGGTCACCCCGAGCAAGGTCTGCTTGGCAAGGCCATGCGTCAGGCCGTCGATCAACGCGGCAATTGCCTGCGGCTGGTCACCAGCAGGCTCGTACTCGGCTCTGAGCTGAAACGGTCTATCGGTCATCGACGGTCTTTGGCAGCGCGACTTAGGAGATTCCGCATGCATGCGGGGCGTACGCATTCAGATGATATACAAGAACGGCCAGACATGAATCGGCTGGCCTGAGAAGCTCTCAGGGCCCTCTCACCTTGGCCAGTCATCGGTCCGTGACGGAGCTCACAATGGTTGCGACCCATTACGCACGTGATGGGAGCTGTCATTATGCTTGGAGCCCGCCCGAACGGCCCTTAAGATAGAGCGTCTTCCCGCTACATGGCAGAGGCTGCCCCACGTGAATATCCGTCTGGCCCAGCGAGTCCAGCGAATTCGGCCATCCGCGACAGTTTCGATCACCGCTCTGGCTGCAAAGCTTCGGGACGAAGGGCGAGATATTATCGCCCTAAGCGTCGGTGAGCCGGACTTTCCTACGCCCGCGCATATCTGCGCGGCGGCAAGCGCCGCAATCGAGCGCGGCGAAACCAAGTACACGGTGGTCGGTGGAACCAGATCCCTCAAGCAAGCCGTCGTAGAAAAATTCCGGCGCGACAACGGCCTGGAGTTCTCGCTCGACGAAATTCTCGTATCCTGCGGCGCCAAGCAATCTTGCTTCAACGCCTGCGAAGCTCTGTTAGAGGGCGGCGACGAGGTCATCATTCCAGCGCCGTGCTGGGTGTCCTACCCGGATATGGTCAGGCTTGCCGATGCGACCCCCGTGATCGTCGATACCGACGCAGCGCACGATTTCAAGATGACGGCTGAGCAGCTGCGTGCCGCAATTAACGCCGCGACTCGCGCATTGATACTCAACAGCCCCAGCAATCCCACCGGTGCGACCTATTCCCGCGCGGAATTGCAGGCGCTGGCAGAGGTTCTGCTAGAGCACCCGCGAGTCGTCATTATCACCGACGATATCTATGAGCAGCTGCATTGGGGCGCGGAGCCGTTCTGCAGCCTTCTGTCCGCCGCTCCTGAACTGCGGCCACGCACGCTGACGGTCAATGGCGTATCGAAAGCTTATGCAATGACTGGTTGGCGTATCGGTTACGCGGCAGGCCCGGCAACCCTGATCAGAGCGATGACAACCGTTCAGAGTCAGAGCACAACCAGCGCGGCCTCGATCTCTCAGGCCGCAGCCACCGCAGCGCTGACCGGAGACCAGACCTGCGTCACGACAATGCGAGATGCATTCAGGCTTCGACAGCACTACGTGGTAGACCGGCTCAATGCGATGCCGGGTTTAAGCTGCTGGAAAGGCGATGGAACGTTCTACGCTTTTCCAGATGTTCGGAAGGCGCTATCTGCGCTCGAGATTGCCGATGACGTCATGCTTTGCGAGCGCATTCTGGCCGAAGCTGGAGTTGCGCTCGTACCTGGAACCGCGTTCGCAGCCCCCGGGCACCTGCGCCTGTCGTTTGCCACAGACTTGGAGACGCTCGAAGATGCCCTCGACAGGCTCGAGGGCTTTTTTAGCGGGGCACGAGTGAAATAGGCTTAAGCCACTGAGATAAAAGACAATATCCTAGCCCGCGCCTTGACTTGCTGCAGCCCTTCTTGGACAATCCGCGTGCCAATCGGCGCAGTTCCCCGGTAGCTCAGTTGGTAGAGCAGTCGGCTGTTAACCGACTTGTCGCTGGTTCGAGTCCGGCCCGGGGAGCCAATTCAATTGCAGAGCGGCGCGGCGCCTGCGGAGCAGGCCCCTCATCAGCCCGCCGTTCAACGTTGTGTCGTCAGCCGGACCCGCCGCCATCTCCGCCTGCGCTCAGCTGGCGAGACCGGCAAGCTCCGCAGCAGTAATTTTTAGCGCACCGACAACCTTGTTGAAGAAGTCGAGCTCCTGCGGGCTGATCGCTACGTCACTCTTGATCACCCTCGCCAGACTTTGCGCAATCGTCACACGATCCTGAGAAGTCAGCGATGACGCCACGCTACCAAGGTATTTCTCCAGAGGTGCGCGCTCGAAAATCTCGGAGGCTGCCGCAACACGGATGTCGGCTGCGCTGATCTCGTCCCCCGTGACGTCTTTGAGAACCTGTTGGACGGTATCTACTTCCACCGGGTTGGTATTGCTATCTGAACTCGACGCACGCGCCAGTGTCATAAGCAGCACTTCCTTAACGAGATCCCGGCGTTGCTCCGGGCCCAGCTCAGCGCCACCGAATATTCTTAGTACGTTTCCAAGGTCAATCATCGCCATCCTGAGTCCCCTCGCTGAATTCAAATCTTCCCGCCCTGCCACCGTCAGGCCGTCCGGGAGCACAGTATACACAGCGCGGCTGGCCCATAGCAGCCTTCAACTATGGGTCCATCGGCCCCGGTCGCATGGACGCCTTGCATCTCCAGAACGCCCTCTTCCAAGAGCCGCCCGGCAGCCAGCACAGACCACCGGCCGACGCCCATAGATTTCTGTTTGCAAGGCTGATGGTTCGGTGTAATGTGCGCGCGGCGTGACCACGGGCGCGTACGCTTGCGAGCTTGCCGCCCCGAGGTATCCGGGGGAACGCGTCGCGAGCTCAGGTGAAGGATCTGCATCCGTGCCACATAACGTGCGCCATCGAACCGGCATCTTGCTGATCGTCCTTGCCGGGCTGCTGGCGCCACCCAACTCCCGCGCGCAGGCGGCGGACGCCCCCGTCAAGTCCTTCACCATGGTGCGCACAGCTGAACCGCCGGTAATCGACGGGCATCTGGACGATGCCGTCTGGGCGACTGCTGCGGTAATTTCCGACTTGCACCAGCTCGATCCGTCCGAATTCTCCGAGCCCTCAGAACGCACCGAGGTCTATATTCTTTACGACAATGACGCGCTCTACCTCGGTGCCCGCATGTGGACTGACGACTCCGAGCGGATTACGGCCAACACCATGCGCCAGGGGGCGGCGATCGGTAACGATGACCAGTTCGTCCTGATTCTCGACCCGTATAACAGCCAGCGCGATGGCTACCAATTCCAAGTCAATCCGAACGGCGTTCGGTATGACGGAATATTCGTCGGACCCAGCATCATGCAGTGGAACTGGGATGGGATCTGGGACGCGGTCACTTCACGCGATGACTCGGGTTGGACCGCCGAGCTGGTCATCCCGTTCAAGACCTTGTCTTTCAACCCCGAGACGGATACCTGGGGAATCAACTTCGGCCGCCGGGCTCAGTCCCGAAACGAGCGGATGGCCTGGGTCTCTCGAAATCGACAGCAGACACCTTCTATCTCAGGCCGCGCGACTGGAATCACCGATATCAACCAAGGCGTGGGACTGGACCTCATTCCAAGCGCGAGTATCACGCAACGCAAAGACTTCCAAACCTCCAACAGCGATTCGAATCTCGAACCCTCTCTCGACGTCTTCTACAAGCTTACGCCGTCACTAAGTGGCTCATTGACAGTCAATACCGACTTCTCCGCTACTGAAGTCGACGACCGTCAGGTGAATCTCACACGGTTTGGGTTGTTTTTCCCGGAGAAGCGCGACTTTTTTCTACAAGATGCCGATGCGTTTGAGTTCGGCGGAATCGGTTCGCTCCAGAACTTCAGTTTTCTCTCCAAGACGCTCGAGCAGAATGCCCGCCCGTTCTTCTCAAGGCGGATAGGTTTGGGCGCCAATGGCCAACCAGTCGACATCAACTATGGCGCCAAGCTAAGTGGGCGGGCCGGTCCGTGGACCTTAGGAGCCCTGACGATACGTCAAGACAAAGTCGACGACATAGAGGCGACAGACCTCTTCGTCGGCCGCGCCGCCCTGAACGTCCTCGCGGAGTCGAGCGTCGGAATTATCGTCACGGACGGCGACCCTCGCAAAAATCTAGATAACACCCTCCAAGGCGTCGACTTCCGCTATCTGAACACCCGCCTACCCGGCGGCAAAACCGTGCAAGCCGAAGCGTGGTACCAGCAGACCGATACGCCCGGGCTCATCGGCGACGATGCGGCCTACGGAATGCGTGTCAGAGTTCCAAGCTCGACGGGACTGCGCTTCGGCGCCGGCCTCAAAGAGGTGCAACAGAACTTCAATCCCGCTCTCGGCTACATCAATCGCGCCGGCATTCGTGACTATACCTTTGAGCTCGGCTGGCTGCAGCGTTACCCGAGCACGAGCCGAATCCGAAACCTGACAAGCCTGATGGGCTATGAGCGCGTTGAGCTCATCAGTGGAACCCTGCAGAGCGAGACTTTGGATGGCCGTATTCTCAGTATCTCCAATCAGTCCGGCGACGACCTCCGAATCCTGTTCACGGCCAGCAAGGAGATCTTGCTCGAGCCGTTTGTAATCTGGAACCCGGACCCAAGCTCCGGCGATACGCCGGTAGTCATTCCACCAGGCGAGTACACCTACAGTACCCCGGGCTTCAATGTCGAGCTCACGGGGCGGCGGAAGCTCTCCGGTGGGCTGACCTACCGCAAGGGCGGGTTTTACGACGGTGATATCGAGAACATCGATGCCGAGATGACCTGGACGCCGACAAGCCAGTGGCGGTTATTCTGGAGCTATAGCTATAACGGTATCGAGCTCCCGCAGGGTGATTTCGATCTGCGACTTGCGCGCTTAGGGCTCGATCACATTTTTTCCAACAGATTATCGTGGGTCAATCTGATTCAGTACGACAATGATTCGCAGAGCATCGGCTTCAACAGTCGCCTTCACTGGATCCCTCAGGCCGGCCGGGAGGCATTCATCGTGCTCAACCATGCGATGACAGATATCGATCGCGACGGCGACTTCACTTCCGTGAACTCGGATCTCACTGTTAAATTTAGCTATACCTATCGATTCTGAGCATCGCTTATAGACTGCTGGTCTGCGCTCTCTCCCGAGGTCACAGCGCAGCTCTAGGGGTTTGATCAGGCCACATCGCGGTGTTTCACAACGACCCGAACTGGTGGTCGCCGTCATGCCGGCATTGAGCTCGCCCGGCCGCCACGTTAGAGTCGCCACACAACTGCTAACCATTACCGTCAAAGGATCGAAGTGAACAACCCACTCGACAAGATTCGCGTGCTGGAAATGACTGAAGCGCTGGCCGGGCCTTACTGCAGCATGATGCTCGGAGATTTAGGCGCAGACGTCATTAAGATCGAACGTCCGACCGTCGGTGATCAGTCACGGAAGTGGGGCCCACCGTTTCTCGATGGCCAGAGTGCTTACTTCCTTTCGGTCAATCGCAACAAGCGCAGCCTAGAGCTCGACATCAAAGCACCGGACGACCTTAAGGTCTTGCACCGGCTCGTGGCGCAATCAGACGTATTCATCACGAATATCCCACGCATGGAATCCCTGCGCCGAGCCGCGATCGATCCCGACAGCCTGCATCGAATCAACCCCAGGTTGATCTATGCTGCAATCAGTGGCTATGGGCATACGGGGCCCAAAGCGAGCCGCCCTGGCTATGACATCATCGCTCAGGGCGAGGCCGGTCTCATGGCAATCACCGGCGAAGAGAATGGGCCTGCAACCCGCTTTCCAACACCGATTGCCGATATCACGGCGGGGATTTATACGGTGATAGGCATACTGTCCGCGCTCTACGCGCGCGACAACGCGGCATCAGGCAGTAACGTGGGACAATTCATCGATGTCGCCCTGGTCGACGCACAAACGACGTGGTTGGCAAACATCGGCGGAAGCTTTTTTGCGACGGGCGAGCGGCCCGAGCGGCTTGGCAACATTCATCCAACCATCACACCTTATCAGCCAGTCAGGGCGAAGGACAAAATGATGATCGTCGCGGTCGGCACGGAGCGGCTATGGGCCCGGCTTTGCGAGGTTCTCGGTATTGCAGATCGGCTGCAGGATGACCCTCGGTACGCGAACAATCCAAGCCGCAATGCGCATCGAAGCACGCTCATCGCCGAGCTGGAAGAGATCTTGATGACTCGAGACGCAGCCGAGTGGGTCGAGGAACTTGTCGCCAACGGAATTCCCGCGGGCCCGATAAACTATCCGGACGATACTCTGACCGATGAGCATCTTCTGGCAAGAAAGATGATTGTCGAGCTCGAGCATCCCGCGTTAGGTCTAGTTCGATCAATCGGAAACCCGATCAACATGTCGCGCAACGGCCCTACGTATCGTCGTCACCCACCACAGCTCGGCGAACACAATGAAGAGATTCGGGGTGAGCTCGCCGGCTGACCAGGCAACTCGGACAAACCACACCGACACGGGCGCTAAGAATGGCTGGCGGCCGCCACTCAATCCCTAAGGGATGCGAGGTAGTCGCGAAAACCAGCGCCCAGCTCCGGATGGCGAAGCCCATACTCCACGGTCGCTCGAAGATACCCCAGCTTGCTTCCGCAATCGTAACGTTTGCCGAGAAATTGGAATGCGTGCACAGTTTCATCGTCTAACAGCCGCGCGATCGCATCCGTCAGCTGGATCTCATCTCCAGCACCTCGCTCAGTGCTCGCAAGCTTGTCGAAGATTGCCGGAGTAAGTATATAGCGACCGACCACGGCAAGGTCTGATGGGGCATCCTCGGGAGCGGGTTTCTCCACTATCCGCGATACGGGCGAGGCACCCTCACGAGATTCACCAACGGCAACGATACCGTAGCTTCCAGTCTGGGAATGCGGCACCGGCTCGACCCCTAGCACGCTACAACCATGGCGCTCATAATGCGCCCGCATTTGCTCGAGGCAAGCCGTCTGAGAGTAGATAAGATCGTCTGCAAGATGCACGAAGAACGGCTCGGCACCGACGGCCCCACGCGCACAGAGCACAGCGTGACCTAGACCGAGCGGGACTCCCTGGCGGATATAAATACAATCGACCCCTGCCGGAACAATGCCTTTGACGAGCCCCAGAAGATCAGTCTTTCCGCCGCTCTCCAGCGCTCGCTCGAGCTCAACGTCGACGTCGAAGTGATCCTCAATTGACCGCTTCGACGCGCCCGTCACGAAAACGAGCTTTGTCGCACCAGCCTCGAGCGCTTCCTCAACGGCATACTGTATCAGCGGCTTGTCGACAATCGGCAGCATCTCCTTTGGCGACGCCTTCGTTGCCGGCAGGAAGCGTGTGCCGCGTCCCGCGACAGGAAATACAGCTGCACGTATTTTAGTCATCAGTATCTCAACCCGCATCAGGAAACCGCGAGAGTTTTACCACACTGGGCGGCGACCGTCATGGCACCAGCGCATAGTTTTGACAAGCAAAGCCGGCTCAGCAGGCGAGCTGCTGAGCCGTGGAGCAGCGCCGGAGCTGCTCGAGCCTAACGTGACGACGGAGACTCACTGACGAGAATGTTGGCCCGATTGAGCTCGACCACGCGCTCGCCGATACCTTTTACCCGCAGCAACGCTTCCGCATTCGAAAAATTTCCGTTTAGCTCGCGGTCGTTGATGATCGCCGCCGCAAGCGCCGGACCGACTCCCGTAAGCTCCGCTGCCAGCGTCTCGGCATCCGCGGTGTTGATGTTGACGGGCCCCGCTAGCGCGACCCCCGACCCGAGACTCAAAATCAGCGCACACCACAAGTTATTCCTGGTCGTTTGCATTGCACTCTCCTTTGCATCGATCTGAAGAACGAGTGCAACATTAAGAGATGCGGCAAGCACGAGCACGCCACCAAACTATCGGGTTTATGAATTTTCTCGACTGCCGACTAAGCGACGAGACTATCCAGCTGCAAGGCTTGAATTGGTCGGAGCGACTCCCATGCCTTGCAGCTCGGACAATGCCAAACCAATCGCTGACTACCGTAGCCGCAGCTCGTGCAGCGGTAACGTACACCCGACTGCGCAAGCCGCTGCAGGGCCTCGACTACCTTTGAAATCGCCCGCTCTCTGTCGTCGTGCGGGAGCGTCCCGAGACGCTCCGTGTCAACGAGGCCGGCCAATACCGCGTGAGTCTCGATGAACTCCTCGACGCACTCCATGAGTATCCGTGGCTCCAGCAGCCCGTTGCGGATCACCGCATAGGCCAACGCCGCTTTGACGGCAGCATCCCGGGTCATGAGAGTCTGCAAATACTGCTCCAGCTCCCGTTCCCGATTTGCGTGCTGATAACACGTAACCAGCTCGGGCAAGATATCGACCATGAGTCGCTGATCGGTTTCCAGCACTTGCTCGTACAGGCGGATCGCCTGCGCATAGTCCTGATCTTCCTGAGCTATCGCGGCGCGAATTAGCTTGCCACGGAATGCGCCAGTTTCGCTTCTGACCGAGCTCTTCAAATACTGCCTGGCTTGATCGAGATCACCGCTGAGCCGGGATCTTTCCGCAAGCTCACAGTAGTAATGGGCGACTTGACTGGATTTTTTGCCAGTCAAGACCTCGAGCGCACGATGCGCTTCGATCGCCTTGTTCCAGTCGCTCTCGCGCTCGAAGATGTCGACGAGATTCTCAAGAGCTTCCCGCGCTAGCGTCGAGCTTCCCCGCAGATCCGAGAACAGCTTCTCCGCCCGGTCGAAAAGTCCCGCGCTCAGATAGTCCTGAGCCAGAGCAGATAACGCCTGATCACGCTGCGCTTCGGCCAGGTTCGGTCGGGCAAGCAGGTTCTGATGCACGCGTATCGCACGATCGATTTCGCCGCGCCGCCGAAATAAATGTCCGAGCGCAAAATGCGTCTCGAGAGTCTCATCATCGACTTTCGCCATTCGCACGAACAGTTCCAGCGCCTCGTCGGTCTGGCGATTGAGCACTAGATTGAGGCCCCTCAAATAGTCGGCGTTGACCGGCGGCGGTGGTGGGCCTTCATCGCCGTAGCCGCTGAAATGCGCGAAGGCCCAGCCCGCGGCGGCCGCGACGACAAACAGTCCGGCAAGAAAGAATGTTGCCTCAGTCGGCATCTTGCAGAGGCAAGCTACGCAGCGATTTGACTTCGGCTTCGGCGAGTCGCAAGTCTCTACGCAGCTGGCGTCGCTCAGCCGACATGCGCAGCACGGCCGCACCAGCCGTGATCAGGCCAAAGACCCAGCCTGCCGCCAGGCAAGCCGTAAACGCTATGGTTACCGGAACACTCTCAAGACGAACAACCCCGAGATCAATAGCGATGCGATCCGGGTTGTTGTAGGCAAAGATAGCAGCCACGAGTACGGCAAAAAGCAGCGCCAGGATCACAGCAAGCTTACGCAGTGAGTTCATGGCAGAGTCCGCGGTGGCGTGCAGCCGACGTACCGGCTCGTCGCAAGGAAAGCGGCGGATCGGACGGCCAACTTGATGCGAGGGGATGGCGAAAACTCATCACGCCCTTCGCGCGGGAGCCTACGCGAGGACTGGTTGCCGCGCCCGAAGCTAACCCGAGCACTCGGGACGGCTCGCCGCCGATCCAGACAGGTTGACCAAGTCAAACCGATTACTCCCAATCTCTGGTCGCCGCAGGACTTCCTCTCGGCCTCTCGCTTACTGGGAACCCGATCCGACGGCCCGGGCTCGGGCGGTGAAAAATCTATTCTAGATCACTCGCGAGCTTAGTCCCGAACGGGGTGATGCCGGCCGGCGTTGACGCGCTCCCGCAAGTCCTTGCCAGGCTTGAAGTGCGGAACATACTTCCCTGCCAAGGCGACCGCCTCGCCGGTCTTTGGATTCCTACCCATACGCGGCGGACGATAGTGGAGCGAGAAACTTCCGAAGCCCCTAATCTCGATGCGCTCGCCGTTAGCGAGGGCTTCGCCCATGAGTTCCAGAATATGCTTTACCGCCAGCTCAACATCCTTGGCTGGAAGGTGTTTCTGCTTGCGGGCAATCGCTTCTATAAGTTCAGACTTCGTCATCGTCTCGGCACCTTATTCGGGCTATATGCGCCTCGATTGTTCTCGATGGCTGGCTGCTACTCCGGCGTCATTTGTTCCTTCAGCAGGTCTCCCAGCGTCGCGCCAGCAGAAGGCTTGCCTGCCTCGGATTTGTAGTTCTGCAGCGCCTGCGCTTCATCATGGGCTTCCTTAGCCTTGATCGACAACGAGATAACGCGTGTCTTCCGATCGACGCCCGTAAACTTTGCCTCCAACTCCTGGCCGGCCTTCAACATCGTACGTGCGTCCTCGACTCGGTCGGTGGAGATCTCCGATGCGCGCAGATAGCCGCCGATACCGTCCTCGAGCTCGACCGTCGCACCC
>JAHEEM010000326.1:0-2392 GCA_024640695.1 Rhodospirillaceae bacterium
TCGGAGCCGACGGCTTGCTGGTCTCGGAGTTTCCGCCTGGCACGCCGCCGCGCCCGCAAAATTTCCCGCAGAGAAATCGAATTATTGCTGGCTTGAGCGTGGGAACACTCGTTGTCGAGGCGGCTCGTCAAAGCGGATCCTTGATCACGGCGCGTCAGGCGGCAGAGTACGGACGCGAGGTATTCGCAATTCCGGGATCAATTCATAGTCCGTTGGCAAAGGGATGTCACCGTCTAATCCGCCAGGGAGCGAAACTTGTCGACGACGTCACTGACATACTCGTCGAGCTCGCGCCGCTGCTCACGATCGACTCTGTAGTGAAGCCTGACGAGCGAGAAACGAAAGCCCCGGAGACCTTTTTAACAGAAGAACCGGCATACAGCGCACTGCTCGACGCACTTGGTTTCGCACCCTCAGACCTTGCCGCCCTGGCGCGCCGCACCGGATTGACGACAGCGGAGCTTTCCTCCATGCTCCTCGTCCTGGAATTTGAAGGGCTGGTCGAGGCGCTGCCAGGCGGCCGATACGCTCGCCTGTCACAGAGGGATTCATGAAGGAAACCGTGCTCGACGTGCTCATGTATCTATTCGAGTGCTTCGTAGATAGTGAGGACGAGCCCGAACCGGATCGCACGGAGCTCAGAGAAGAACTCGAGCGAGCCGGATTCAGAGAGCGTGAGATCGACCGTGCACTGGATTGGCTCGATGGGCTCAACCTTGCAGAGATCGCTCCGGACGCCCCGGCTCCACGCAACACGACTATTCGAATCTACGATCGGCTCGAGCAAGAACGTTTGGACCCGCATTGTCGCGGCTATATGCTGCACCTCGAGCAGATCGGTATTTTGTCCGCAACGCAGCGCGAGGTCGTCATCGATCGGCTCATGGCGCTAGACGGTAGCGAGATCGATATCGAGCAGATCAAATGGGTCGTCATGATGGTTCTCTTCAGCCAGCCTGGCCAGGAACAGGCGTACGCACGAATGGAGGATCTTGTTTTCGCGGACGACCCCGGCTGGCTGAACTGAAGCCTCCGTTCCGATACCAGGCCGCAAAGTTCTCCTGGCGGTCGCTGCGTTCCTCTGTATATTCTCGTGAACACGACAGAATCATGGATCGAAACTGCATCATCGCTCATGTCACGCTAGCCGGCAGCAAGCGCTCGAACTAGTCAAGTCATCATGACCACGAATCTCGTTATCGTCGAGTCCCCGGCTAAGGCGCGCACCATAGAGAAATATCTGGGCAAGGACTTTCAAGTTCTGGCTTCCTACGGTCACGTCCGCGATCTCGTGCCGAAAGAGGGCGCAGTCGACCCGGAGCACGACTTCGCGATGAAATACCAGCTCATCGAGAAGAACCAGAAGCACATCGAGCGGATCGCCAAGGAAGTCAAGAGCGCCGACAACCTGTTCCTGGCGACAGACCCTGACCGCGAGGGGGAGGCAATTTCCTGGCACGTCTACGAAGTCCTGCGGGATCGAGGCCTGCTCGAGAACAAAACTGTCTGCAGAGTCGTATTTCACGAGATTACCCGCCGGGCAATTCAGGAAGCCATTAATTCGCCGCGCGAGCTTTCGGCAGACCTCGTGAACGCGCAGCAGGCACGACGAGCTCTCGACTATCTCGTCGGCTTCAATTTATCGCCCTTGCTGTGGAAAAAAGTCCGCCGAGGCCTATCCGCCGGGCGGGTTCAGAGCCCAGCTCTGCGGTTGATTGTCGAGCGCGAGGACGAAATTTCCGCATTCAAGCCACGCGAGTACTGGTCGATCGGTGCGCTCGCTAAGCACGGTGAGGATGAAGTCGGCGCACGGCTATTCACCTATCGGGGCGAGAAGGTCGAGCAGTTCACGTTCACAAACGAGGCCATCGTCCGCGAGGCCGAGGAAGCTATTCGAACGATGGCGGGCGGCGTGCTCACGGTCGCGCAGGTCGAGAAGAAACAACGGCGCCGTAATCCGTCCGCGCCGTTTACGACCTCGACGCTGCAACAGGAAGCTTCTCGCAAGCTCGGCTTCAGCGCTCAAAAGACGATGATGGTGGCACAGCGGCTCTACGAAGGCATCGACATCGGCGATGGTGCGGTCGGACTCATTACTTATATGCGTACCGACTCAGTCACCGTAGCGGCAGAGGCGCTCGAAGAGCTTCGTGAGGTCATTACAACGAGATACGGCGAGGACAACCTGCCGGAGACAGCAAGGCAATACACGACCAAGGCCAAGAATGCGCAAGAGGCGCATGAAGCTATCCGCCCAACTTCGGCGCTGCGGGGGCCCGAGGAGCTGAAACGTCATCTGGCCAGCGACCAGTACAAGCTCTACGAGCTAGTCTGGCGCCGCACGGTAGCTTCCCAGATGAGCCCGGCCGTGTTCGATACAGTTAGAGTCGAT
>JAHEEM010000326.1:2402-2954 GCA_024640695.1 Rhodospirillaceae bacterium
CTCAGTCTGGCTGGTCTACAGAGCGAGCAGCACTTCACCGAACCGCCACCGCGTTACTCTGAGGCAACGCTCGTCAAGGCGCTCGAGGAATTCGGTATCGGCCGCCCCTCGACCTATGCGTCGATCATTTCGACGCTGCGCAACCGCGAATATGTCGAGATGGAGAATCGCCGCTTCATTCCGACCGATGTCGGCAAGGTCGTCAACCGCTTTTTGACGGAGCACTTCGCACAATACGTAGATTATGAATTCACGGCGCAGCTAGAGGATGAGCTCGATGCTGTTTCGCGCGGTGAGAGCGACTGGATCCCTTTACTTCGAAATTTCTGGAAACCCTTCCGTGCGCTCGTGGAGTACACCGAAACCTCCGTGACCCGCGAGCAGGCGTCACAGGCGCGAGTCCTCGGCGATGATCCGAAAAGTGGTCGGCCGATCAGCGTCCGCATGGGCCGATACGGCGCCTTCGTTCAGATAGGCACAAAGGACGATGAGGACAAGCCCTTATTTGCCGGTTTGCGCCCAGGCCAGAAAATGGACGACATCACACTCGAT
>JAHEEM010000327.1:0-1375 GCA_024640695.1 Rhodospirillaceae bacterium
CGGAGCGAACGGCCTCCGCCATTGCAGGATAGCTGATGATGCCAGCCAGGCCGCCGCCGCCGACGGCTTGAAAGCGGCCGTTCCAGTTGGTCCCTTCCGGCAGCCAGACCTCGAATTGAATAGCGGGACTGATCGTGCCCGCTACGCGACACAGCGCTGGTATATCGAGTGCATTGCGCGCGCCAGGCGGCATGAAGCTGCCAGCAGCGATGCGCTCGGTGGTATTGACGACGGTATCGGGCAACATGACGAAGCGCAGATCCTCGCAGCTCGCCGCTGCGAAGGCGTTCGGCGCGCTCGATAGCCCTGCACCTAGTAGTGTCGCGCTGATAAACAAGGCGCGACCGGAATTTATTCGGGACCAGATCACTGTTCGTTCCTTATTGGCGGATGGTGAAAACCGAAGATAACGCCTTGTCGCACAGATGACTAGCGCAGCAACGCGTGCAAATAGACTAATGGACGCTCAGACTCATCCCAAATCAGATTCACGGCGTCACTATCAGGCCGCGCTGGTATCGACGACCGATTCGTGCCACGGGATCATTAAGCGCTTGAGTCCGTTGACAGCAAAAAACAGAATCGAGCCGAGGGCGGCCAACAAAATAATAACGGCAAAAAGCTGCGGCGCGTCGAGTGCATTCAGGCTCACGACAACCATATAGCCCAGCCCCTCGTTGCCACCCAAGTACTCGCCGACGATCGCGCCAATCAGCGCGAACACGATACCGACCTCCATGCCCGCAAACACGTAAGGCAGCGTGCTGTGAAAGTCGAGTGAGACGAATTGCTGCCAGCGGCTCGCGTCTAGAGATCGCATGACATCGCGGTGGCCGGGCTCAACCGAGCGAACGCCGAGCATGACGTTGAGCATGATGGGAAAGAACGCCAGAATCGCGGCGATGATGATCTTCGACGTTAATCCAAACCCGAACCAAATTACGAACAGCGGAATCAGCGCGACTTTAGGCACGACTTGCAGCGCCACGATCAGTGGCCGCATAGCGAGTTCAAGCCAGAAAATGCGGCCCAATACGGCGCCCGCCATGACGCCTGTGACGAGCGCAAAACCGAAACCGACCACCGTTTCAACAAGCGTTATGCGCGCGTGAACGATCCAAATTTCCGGCTGGCTCATCAGCGCCGCGAGCCTTACAGCGACCTCTTCGGGCGGCGGCAGCACAAATGGCGAAACGTCAAAGACCACGGTGCTGAGCTTCCAGAAACCGACTATCAGAATTAGCAGGATCGGCGTACTGATCCACGGCAGAAGCTTTATGAGCTTGTCACGATCCATTGGCCAAGCTCCCTCTGTCTAGCACGGTATTTGAGAACTGCATGTTATGTACCCGCGTCTTCGTCGAGTTGGTGGCGG
>JAHEEM010000327.1:1385-2949 GCA_024640695.1 Rhodospirillaceae bacterium
CGATGTCTTGAAATTCCGAACTCGTTTCGACATCAAGCCCTCGCGGGCGCGCAAACGGCACCTCTGTCACCGAGCGAATCCGTCCCGGCCGGGGCGAGAGCAACACGATTCGATCGGCCAGAAATACGGCTTCGGTTATTGCATGCGTAACAAGCACGACCGTGGCCTTCGTTGCCGCTGCGATGGACTGCAGCTCGAGATTCATCTTGTCGCGCGTCAGCGCATCGAGCGCCCCAAAGGGTTCGTCCATGAGCAGAACCTCGGGTCGATAGCTCAGCGCGCGCGCAATCGCGGCGCGCTGACGCATGCCGCCCGAAAGCTCTTTGGGATATGCGCGCTCGAAGCCCGCAAGCCCGACAAGCTCGCAAAGCTCACGCGCGCGTGCACGCCTGCCGGCCTTGTCGACGCCACGCAGCTTCAGCGGCAGCGCAACGTTGTCTTCGATGCTGTACCAGAGAAACAGGTTCGGGTCCTGAAACACGACGCCGAGCTTACTGACGGCCTCTGCGTCGCGGGCGTTGCCGTCCCACAGTGACCGACCGGCGGCACGGACCTCGCCTTGCGTCGGCTTGATGAGGCCGGCGAGAATGCGCAGCAGGGTCGTTTTACCGCAACCCGACTGCCCGACAAGCGCGATGAACTCCTCACGCTCAATTTCGAAGTTGATATCGGTCAACGCATGCGTAGTGCCGCGCCGCGATTCGAAGATTTTCTCGACGCCGATAAGCTCGAGTTCGCGGTGTGTAGCCTCTGACTGCCGGACTTCACTCATGTGCTTACGGGGCTTTCGCTATTGCTCAACGGAGCGGCACCAGATCATTGGTATACCAGGCATCGGGATCGTGCCCCGCCTCCACCTGCCCGGCAGCAACCAGCTCCTCGTAACCTAAGCGCCAGCGCTCGGAATCGGTCCGCAGAATATTCTCGGGCCCAGCCAGCGTCCAGGCGCGAACGTATTCGCTCAAACTGTCTTTAGCGACGCCATCGTCCTGCAGCGTGCCGAATGAATACTTCTGGCGCATGATAGCGAGCGTCTGTTCAAACCCATCGTCAGCAATAATGAAATCGATTGCGCCACGTACTGCTTCGAGATAACGCCTGATAATTCCGCTGTGCTCAGTAAGTCCGTCTGCGGACATCATATAAAGCTGAGCACCAGACTCGATGAAATCGCCTGGCCTCAATACGACGACATCCTGCATCTGCCGTTCGAGGATCTTGGCCGTGTCGATGCTTACCATGAAACCTGCGATGCGTCCCTGCTCGACGAGGTTGAAAACACCCGGCCCGACACCGACCACCTGCCGCTCGACGCTGGCCGGATCGATGCCTGAAGATGCGAGCAGCAGATCGAGCGTTGTCTCGCTCTCGCCGCCTTCGGAAGGAATCCCGAGTATCTTGCCGACAAAGTCGCCCGGCTCACGCAAAGGCACCGACGCGCTGGATACGATCCGGATCGTCGATTCTTTGACGACTGTGCCGACGTTAATGATGGGCGCGCCACGATTGGCAGCGTGGCTCACGGCTTCAATCTGCCCGATCCGTGAGAGCGGCGCGCTGCCGG
>JAHEEM010000116.1 GCA_024640695.1 Rhodospirillaceae bacterium
CTCGACCGCATCGATGCGCTCGTCCAGCTCCATCGGCTGCTTTTCAGTCATCATTTCTTTCCAGATGTCCTTGGCGGGCTCATTCCTGCTCTGCTTCCCAGCGCGAGGTGTCATAGTTCTCACGGTACTCGCTCCCGGTGATCCACCCGAGCACCATCGATCGAGTCAGATAGAACTTCTCCGGGCGCAGGGCGAAATAGATGTGCACGATCACCATCGTGACGAGGCAGAGCGAGGCTAGGTCGTGTAATACATAGATAATCCCCCACGCGCCGTCGCCGAGCCAGTATGGATCGCGCTGCCACCAAGGGGTATCGATCTTGACGAGCATCAGGCAACCAGTTGCGATCGCGGTCAGCACCACGGCAGCGAAAGCATGGTGGATCGCCTTCTGGGCCAACGAATACTTGCCGCCGACCTTGACGGGTTCACGGACCACGCCTAGCGCAGCGCGAAGCCCGCCCCAACCGTCCGCGAGATCGCGCAGACCGATCCACATCGTGGCCAGGCCCTGCCAAAACGTCGCCCTGAGCGTATGACCGAGCACGAGCGCCGCAAGCATAAGCCCGGTCACCCAATGGACGGTAACCCACGCGAGCTCGATACCGAGAATCGGAAGCAACGCAGTGCCCAGCAGGATGAGCACGCTCGCAGCGCTGAGCCAGTGAAAAAGTCTATCGACGAGCAAATGGCGCACGCGGCGTACACCCTCACCGCCGTCGACCGGGCTAGTGGCGTGCTTCACCATCGCTATTTCCGCTTTCCTGCTGTGAGCCAGCTGTAGGCGGCATGACTGGCGATGAAAAGCACCCCGGCCCAGAAGAATACCGGCAGAAGATCCCAAGACAGGCCCTGGAGGGTCTCCTGGCCCCAGACATTGCGGCTTACGCGAAAAAACTCCATGGCTCCACGCTCAAATTGCTTATCGTCAGCGACAGACTCCGCTGCGACTGGTGTGCGCCAACGACCGCAGCGCGGCTCCGCCGGCATTACTCAACGCTATCTTAGGGCCCGGAGCATACCGCATCCACCACGGCCAGCCCATCCTCGCCCGCCCCGCCGCAGCCAGCTCGGTGCCGCAAACTCGGCCGAGCGGCCACACCGTCACGCGGCGGCCCCAAGTTGCGGTATGCTTCCGGCAAAATGAAGGCGGCGCGTTGTCTTCGGCAGCCCCGGCGCCGACATAGATCTGTGCGAGATTACCCATCGAAATAGGATCAGCGCCTGGAGCACCACATGCGTTACTTACTGAACGTGATTCGCCCGACACCACCATGCGACACGTTGTGGCTGACCCTCGCTTGCCTCACCCTGACCGGTATTGGCATTGTTCAAGCGCAGCCGGCCCGATCCCCGGCATTCTCGAGGGGCGCGCTCACTAACTTGCCGGTTGACGGCTGGGTCACGAACGGCGGCAACATTTATAATCAGCGTTATTCGCCGCTGACTGAAATCAACCGCGACAACGTTGCAAGCCTGAAAGGCGTCTGGCGTGCGCATCTCAACGGCTCCGGCCTCGGGGCGCAGTACTCGGGCGAGGCAACCCCGCTCGTCTATGCGGGCGTGATCTATATCGTCACCGGCGCTGATGACGTGTTCGCTATTAGCGTCGAAACGGGAGAGATTCTCTGGATCTATGAGGCAAATCTCGACGAGAGCATCAATGTGATCTGCTGTGGCTGGACGAGTCGAGGACTGGGGATGGGCGACGGCAGAATTTACGTCGGCCAACTCGACGGCAAGCTCGTCGCGCTCGATCAGCGCAACGGCGAGGTCGTGTGGTCGACGCAGGCCGAGCGCTGGCAAGATGGATTCAGCATCACGAGCGCGCCGCTGTATTACGACGGACTCGTGGTCACGGGCTTCGCGGGCGCGGAGAACGGCGTGCGGGGTCGTGTTAAAGCCTACAACGCGCGCAGCGGCGAGCCTGTCTGGACGTTCTACACTGTGCCTGGCCCCGGCGAGGTCGGCCATGACACCTGGCCCGAGGGCAGCGATGTCTACGAGTATGGCGGCGCTACCGTCTGGCAGACACCGTCTGTCGACCCAGAGCTCGGGCTGATGTACTTCTCGACCGGGAACCCGGGTCCCGATTTCAACGGCAACGTCCGCCAAGGCGACAACCTTTTTGCTAACTCAATCGTGGCCATCGAGGCCAGTACGGGTGAGTACCGCTGGCATTTCCAGCAAGTGCATCACGACCTCTGGGATTACGACTCACCAAGTCCCGTCGTTCTGTTCGACATCGAGCTCAACGGCCGCATGCGTCGGGCGCTGGCCGAGCCGGGCAAGACCGGCTGGGTATACATACTCGATCGGGAGACCGGCGAGCCGCTGATCGGAATCGAGGAACGCGCGGTTCCGCAGGACGAGCATCAGGCCACGAGCCCGACGCAACCCTTCCCGATCGGCGACGCCTTCGTTCCGCAGGAAGTCGACATCGTTCCCGAAGGCTATCCGCCACTCGTCAATCAGGGCCGCATCTTCACACCTTTCGGTCCCGACGGGGCCGTCATGAAACCCGGCCATAGCGGCGGCTCGAACTGGTCGCCAAGCTCCTACGATCCAGACGCGGGTCACTTATATGTCTGCGCGACTGATCGCATGTCGTTCTTCCGCGGCGGTATCTACGAGGATTATCCGATGGAGGTCGGCGACCGCTATCTCGGTGGCCGGTTCGGCGCTTTACCGATCCATATGAGCGGAGTCTTCGCGGCGATGGATATGCGCACGAATAAGATCGTCTGGCGAACGCGCTGGCGCAACCGCTGCCACGGCGGCTCGGTGGTCACGGCCGGCGACATCCTGTTCACGGGGCGTCATGACGGTCGGCTCACCGCGCTGGATCAGAGCAACGGTGACGTCCTATGGGAGTTCCAGACGGGAGCTGGCGTCAACGCGCCGGTCGCCGTGTTTGAGCACCGCGGCACACAATACGTCGCAGCGTTCTCAGCCGGCAACGCGTACATTGGCTCACCGCGCGGCGACAGCGTGTGGCTATTCTCCTTAAACGGCTCACTGGAGCAGGTTCCAGAGCCCGGCGAACGACCTGTGCTGACCGCCATCCCCGATCGGATGCCTGACCTGGCGAACGGCCAGGCCTTGTTCGCAGGGGCCTGTGGGTTCTGTCATGGCGATCAGGGCGAGGGCGGGCATGCCGGCGGTGTGCCACTCACTGGCGCGACCGATCTTGCCTCGGTAATGCTGCGTGTCACCGAGGGCTTCGGCGCCATGCCGCCGTTCGGCGCGACCCTGACGACCGAGGAGATTCATGACGTCGGCGCATACGTCGTCGGCGAGCTGCCGCACTAGACCGCCTGTATCGCCAGGCGGTTGCCGCGCTGAGGGCACGCGCTAGAACGGCTGCAGCGCAGTATCTCGCGGGTCCGGAAGCGGGCTTGGATAGTCGGCGTTGAAATGCAGCCCGCGGCTCTCGTGGCGCTCGCGGGCGCTGCGCGTCACCAGCTGGGCGACCGTGAGCATGTTGCGGAACTCCAGCGCAGCCCCGCCTGGCCGGCGCGTGCTCGGGCTGGTCTCGAACTCAGCTTCGAGCGCATCGAGCTCGGCGGCGGCGGTCTCCAATCCGCTGCGCGTGCGCACGATTCCGACGTGCTGCCACATCGAGCGCCGCAGCCTACTAACCCAGGATTCCACAATAGCGAAAGATTCCTGCTGCGCCGGCAGCTCAACTGGAGTGGTCTCTAGGACCGACCGAGCAATCATTGCCTGAGGACGACCGATCGATAGCTGGATATCCCGGCTGATCGTATCGGCGAAAGCGAGCGCCTCGAGCAGCGAGTTGCTGGCCAGACGGTTTGCGCCATGCAGTCCCGTGAAGCTGCACTCACCGAGCGCGTAGAGCTGGCCGATATCCGTTCGGCCGTGCGCGTCGACGACGATACCGCCACAGGTGTAGTGAGCTGCAGGCACGACGGGCACAGGCTCACGGGCCAGATCGAAACCGTACGCCGCGCACGCTTTCAGCACGTTCGGAAAACGCTCGCGAATCATCTCCAAGGGCTGGTGGCTGATATCCAGCATGACGTGATCGATGTCGAGCCTGCGCATCTCGCTGACGATCGCGCGGGATACGATATCCCGCGGCGCTAACTCGGCACGCTCGTCATAACGGTGCATGAACGGCGTGCCATCCGGCAGGCGCAGCACGCCACCCTCGCCCCGCACCGCCTCGGTAATTAACACCGATACACGCTCGGCGTTGTAGAGGCAGGTCGGATGAAACTGGATGAACTCCAGATTCGCGACTCGGCAACCGGCTCGCCATGCCATCGCGATTCCGTCACCCGTGGCACTGTTTGTCGCATGCTCGTACAAGCCCGACGCGCCACCGGTCCCTAGAACTACGGCATCGGCCCAGAGCGTCTGAAGGCAACCGCCGATCGAATCCACGACTCGCAGTCCCACGCAGCGGCTGGGCCCCGACAGGCCCAGACCAGCAGAGGTCAGCAATTGAGTGACGAACATACCATCATGCAAGGTGATCGACGGGTGCGCGCGCGCTGTCTCCGTCAAGGTCGTCATCACGGCGGCTCCGGTCGCGTCGTCAGCATGCACGATGCGACGCTGGCTATGGCCGCCCTCACGCGTCAAATGCAGCTCGCCCCCCGGAGCGCTGCGCGTGAAGCGAACGCCCTTGGACTCGAGCCAACGGATGCATTCCGGCCCCTTCTGCACGACCTGTGCGACTGTGTCCGCGTGGCACAACCCGGCGCCGGCAATTACCGTATCCGTTTCATGTGATCCTAGGGAATCTTCGGCGTTCATGACCGCAGCGATGCCGCCCTGCGCGTAGTAGCTTGCGGACTGATCGAGCGGACTCTTCGAGAGCACCGTCACGGCATGTCCGTGATCGGCAAGACGCAAGGCCGCGCTCAAACCGCCAATACCGGCGCCGACGATCAAGATCGAATTGTCACGACGCGCCGTCATTAGCTCAAGCGGCCTTGAGTTGCGAAGCATCGAGCATGCGCTGCACCGCCCCAAGCGCGCGCTGTGCGAGATCGGCATCGAGCGTGACCTCGTACTCGAGCGTCTGCAGCGAGTGCAGGATCTTCGGCAGCGTAATGCGCTTCATATGAGGGCACAGGTTGCAGGGCTTGATAAAGTCGACATCCGGGAACTCGACTGCGACGTTATCGCTCATCGAGCACTCGGTAACCATGACCACGCGCGCCGGCCGTTTTCGGTCGACATAATCGATCATCCCCGAGGTCGAGCCGACGTAATCCGCCTCGGCGAGCACGTCGGGGGGGCACTCTGGATGCGCGATGATCTGCACCCCTGGCGCTTGCTTGCGGTATTGCCGCAGCTCCTCCCCCGTGAACCGCTCATGCACCTCGCATGAGCCCGTCCAGAGAATGATCTCGACATCCGTGTTCTGCGCCACATACCGGCCGAGATACTCGTCGGGAAGAAAAATCACGCGGTCTGTCCCGAGCGACTCGACGATCTTGACGGCATTCCCGGACGTGCAGCACACATCGGATTCTGCCTTGACGTCCGCCGTCGTGTTTACATAGGTCACAACCGGCACGCCCGGATAGCGCGCCTTCAGCATGCGCACATCGGCGCCGGTGATCGAGCTGGCGAGTGAGCAGCCGGCCCGGAGATCGGGGATCAGAACTGTCTTGTCGAAGTTCAGAATCTTCGCGGTCTCAGCCATAAAGTGCACGCCGCAGAGGACGATCACGTCAGCGTCGGTTGCCTTGGCCTCCTGCGCAAGGCCGAGTGAATCGCCCGTATAGTCGGCCACTCCGTGGAAGATCTCCGGAGTCTGATAATTGTGGGCGAGGATTACGGCATTACGCTCGGCCTTGAGCGCGTTGATCTGGGCGATATATGGCGCGTGCACCGGCCACTCGATCTCGGGAATCACGTGCCGCACGCGGGCGAAGATCGCATCCGTAGCGCGTTTAACCTCCGGCGAATAAGCAAGTGTCTCGGTCATTTTGGCCCCTAGTTCTACTCACTTTGAGTATAAGTGCCGCAAAAGTATAGCACAGGGAAATTCGTGGTCCTATTGCGGGGCTATAGACCGCATGAGTCCTAGCGGTCAGCACCCCGATCGCCACGCTGGCGGCCAGGTCCCGCGATCCGCGGGCTAGATGTCCCGCGGCGGCTGCAGTGTGGCCACGCCCGGCGCCCGGCGCTCGCGCAGCACGGCCCGGCGAAATCGAAACAGCTCAGCGGGCCGACCACCCGTAAGTACTTCGCGCTGTCCGGTGCCCTCGACCAGCCCACTGCGCTCGACGAACCGGCGGAAGTTCTGCTTGTGAAGCTGCAGCCCGGACAAGGCCTCGACAACTTGCTGCAGACGCAGGAGGGTAAAGGCCTCCGGCAAGAGCTCGAAGGCGACAGGACGGTAACGCAGCTTGCCGCGTATGCGCCCGAGGCCCGTGGCCAGAATCCGCCTGTGATCGAAGGCCATCGAGCGCCCGAGATGCGGGGACAGCTCCGTGCCCGGCTCCCGGCCGCGATCGGCCCAGTACTCTGAGATCAGTTGGGCCTCATAGAGCAGCTCGTAGCGCTCCAACACCTTGTACGCATCCCAGCCGGCATTGCCGAGTCCAAAGCAGATTTCGACCCGGTCCCGTTGGCCGATACGAGCCTTACCCGGGCTCGACTCCACCCACGCGTGCAAGGCTGCGCCGATCTCATCAAGAAGTGCCGGTCGGCCACCGCGCCAGTCCTCCCAAGGGAAATAGGCGTAACAGTCTTCCCAGCTCGCATCGTCCGCGGTCTCGAGCACGCCTTCCTGCACGAGGGCCAGATAGGCAATTGACAGGATGCGGCCGGCGCCAGCCTGCTCGCGCGGGTCACGCCCTTTGTCCGCAAACGTATAGAGCTGCTCGACGTAACCGAGCTTTCCGCCTGTCTGACGTGCGACGGTGTCGTGGATACACCGTTCGAGCGCCCGATCGCGCTCTAGGTCGAACGGACCGAAAGGCAGTGCCCGGAGCGTCTTGGCCAGGTCCGGGTAGCCAGCCGGCGCGACTGTCAGCACGCGAGGCTGATCCTCCGTCACCGCGAGGACCACGGCGTTGAGATCGACGAGCAGCTGCGGCTTCGATGTTGCCATCCGCGCTGCTCAATCCGGCATCGGCACGTCTTCGAGGCGGTGAGGGATGTGGTAACCCCTCTGCACGGCAGGTCGATTCGCGATATCGACGTACCAGCGCCGCAGATGCGGATAGGCACCGAGATCCATCTGCTGGCGCTGGAAGCGCGCGATCCACGGCCAGGTGGCGATGTCCGCGATCGAGTAGGCCTCGGCGAGATATGGCACGTCCGCCAAGCGTCGATCGAGCACTTTGTAAATTCGCGCGTTCTCGTCCAGATAGCGCTGCTCCGCGTACGGCGCCTTGCCTTTGTTGTAGAACACGAAGTGATGCGTCTGCCCGAGCATCGGTCCAACGTGTCCCATTTGCATCATGAGCCATTGGATCACGAGCCATCGCTGCGGCCCCGACTCGGGCATGAAACGCCTGGTCTTCTCTGCCAAGTACATGAGTATGGCCCCGGACTCCATGAGACTCATGCCGGTGTCATGATCAACGATGGCGGGGATCTTGTTGTTCGGGCTGATCTTGAGAAACTCCGGCTCGAACTGCTCGTCCTTGCCGATATCTACTGGCAGCACTTTATAGGGCAGTCCCAACTCCTCGAGCATGATCGAGATCTTGCGGCCGTTAGGCGTCGACCAAGTATAAAGATCGATCATCGCTACTCCCCGCCGCGCGAACTAAGCGCCTTCCGTACGAATATGAATGAGCTGACCGCAGTGCTTGCAATGAATCGCGTCCAAGTCATGCCGCGTGAGGCCGCACCCTGGACACTCGAATTTAACCTTGCTCGGCATGAAGATCGTTTGAACCAGGCGTATGAACAGCGCCACACCCACGATCATGATGGTGACCGCGAGCAACCGGCCCGTGCTCCCGACGAGAATGATGTCGCCGAACCCCGTCGTCGTCAGTGTCGTGACGGTGAAGTAGAGCGCGTCGACATAGTTGTCGATGTCATCGTTAACATCGACCTGCAACACGAAAACCGCCGCCGTGATCACGAAAATAAACACGACGAGGTTCAGCGCGCTGAAGATAACGTCTTCGTTCCGCGCAAAAAACCGGGATTGGTGACGGAGTTGCTGCGACACGACGTATGACCGCAATAGCCGCAGCGCCCTGATAATGCGCAGAAACGCGAAATTGCCGATCATGGCCGGGATGAACAGCGACACAATCACAAGCAAATCGACGAGAGTCAGCGGCCTGAATAGAAAAGAGACGCGATCCGAATGCGCCAACATGCGGCCGAAAAAATCCGCGACGAGCAGCGCTCCGATCACGACGTCGAGCACTATGATCCAGCCTTCCAGCGGCATGAAGGTCGTGGCGACGAAATAACAAATGATGATCACGTCTGCGATGAGCAACAGTGATCGCGTCTTGACCGCGCGCGGCGTCAAGCCGTAATACAACTCCTGGCATAGAACGGTCAGCTTCTTCATGAAAGCTCATCCTCGCGCGGGCGGCGTGGCATCGCCTTGCACGGTTTGGTCGCCTTACTTGGACCCGCCAACGCTTTGCCCCACAATTCGGCCATGAGCGACCTCGTCACAAGCTTGACCGAACTGCTCGGGCCGAATGGGTTCGTGACGGGCTCCCAGATCGGCGACAAGTATAGCGTGGACTATACCGGCGAGAATCCTCACCCGCCGCTCGCCGTCGCCCGCCCGCGAACGACAACTGAGCTCTCAGCGGTCCTGCGAGCGTGCAACACAGCAGCTCATCCGGTCGTTATCCAAGGCGGCCTTACCGGCCTGTCGGGCGGCGCAACGCCACGCCCTGGGGAGATCGCCGTATCGCTCGAGCGCATGATCGGCATCATCGAGGTCGATACCGCCGGCATGACCCTGACGGCCTGGGCGGGTACGCCCTTGCAGGCGATTCAAGACACCGCAGCGGACGCGGGGTGCCTGTTCCCGCTCGACTTCGGCGCTCGAGGCTCCTGCCACATAGGCGGTGCGATCGCGACAAACGCGGGCGGCAATCAGGTCATACGCTTCGGTATGACGCGTAACCTCGTCCTCGGCCTGGAGGCTGTGCTCGCTGACGGCACGGTGATCAGCTCGATGAATAGGATGCTTAAGAATAATGCCGGCTACGATCTCAAGCAGCTGTTTGTCGGCACCGAGGGAACGCTCGGCGTGATTACGCGTTGCGTGCTGCGGCTGTATCCACTGTTACCGAGCCGCGCCACGGCGCTGTGCGCGTTACGGTCATTCGAAGACGTCGTCGATCTGCTGCGTCTATCGCGGCAGCGCCTTGCAGCCTCCTTGAGCGCGTTCGAGGTGATGTGGGCGCCGTACTTCGACTTTGTCACGGACCACGTCGCGGGACTCGAATCGCCGTTTGAAAGCGATTTTCCACTGTATGCCCTGATACAGATCGAAGGCACGGACAGTGAATCCGACACCAGCCAGCTTGAGAGCATGCTCGCCACTGCCTTCGAAAGCGGGACCGTCGAGGACGCGATCGTCGCGCAGTCCGAAGGGCAGCGCGCCAAGATCTGGGCTATACGCGACGGCATCGGCGAGATCACCCGGGTATTGACGCCCTATGCGAGCCTCGACGTGAGCCTGGGCCTCGAGCAGATGCCGGGCTTCCTGCGTGACATCGACACCGAGCTCAAAGGCGCGTTTCCCGAGGTTGTCATCCTGGTCTTCGGACACGTCGGCGACAACAACCTGCACGTGTTCATCACAACACGCCGCCACGTCGATCTCGAGCGGATTCACCAGATCGCCTACGAGATCACGGGCCGATACGAGGGCTCGATTTCGGCGGAGCACGGCATTGGCCAGCTCAAGGTGGGCTATCTGCACTATTCGCGCAGCACCACCGAACGGGCCCTGATGCGCAGGCTCAAGCAAGCGCTTGACCCAAAAGGAATTTTGAACCCCGGCCGGGTGCTGGATACACAGGATCCGCGGCCGCCCGGCTGACGGCACCGGCTCAGGCCAGGAACTCGCTGGATTCCGGCGACTCAAACCCAAGTATCCTCAAGCGCCCGACTCATGAGCTGAGCCGGAGCGCCGCGGGAAGTGCGTTATAATTCGACGTCCTGTAAACGCCTACTGACACCCCTGGGGGGCAACCATGCTTCATCGACCACGCGCTCTTGTTACGTTATCGGCATGCCTTTTGAC
>JAHEEM010000117.1 GCA_024640695.1 Rhodospirillaceae bacterium
CCCGATGAGCACCGGAATGAAATGAATGCCGTCGTAGAGTTCTGGTATGCCAAAGGTCAATCGCTCGACGCCTGTCGTCAGGTCTACCCCGACAGTCGCGATCAACAGTCCAAAGCAGCCGCCGATGAGGTTCTTCACAGGCTGCGCGCCGCTGATTGAAGACAGCATCGACAGGCCGAACACCGCGAGCGCGAAGTACTCGGGAGGACCGAAGGTATAGGCCATGCGCGCGAGCAGAGGCGCGGCGATCAGCAGCACCAGCACACTGAAGATGCCGCCGCAGGCCGAGGCCACAGCGGCGATGCCGAGTGCGCGGCCGGCTTCGCCCTTGACCGCAAGCGGGTAGCCGTCGAAGGCTGTAGCTGCAGCCGGCGGCGCGCCTGGTGCATTGATCAGGATGGCCGTGATTGAGCCGCCGAACGTCCCGGCGCAGTAGAGCGCCGACAAGAGCGCAATCGCCGGGATCGGCTCTAGATAGAGCGAGAACGGCAGCAGTAGGGCGACGGCCATGGATGATGACAGGCCCGGTAGCGCGCCGACAATCACCCCGCCAATCGTGCCCGCGATGATCAATCCGATAACGAACGGATCAGTGAATACAGGAATCGCGTATTCGAGGCCTGGCAGTCCCATCGTCTACATCATTCCATCGAACAGGCGTCCGGCGGGAAATCGCACGCCGAGGGCGAGCGTGAACACGACGTAGACCGCAGCTGGTAGGCCGAAAGCGAGTCCCCCGACGATGTGCAGACGTCGCTCGCCCCAGGCAATGGGCAGAACGACCGCGACGAGGAACAAAGTCAGCAACGTTCCGGCATAGCTCAGCATCACGCCGGCGACCGCGACGATAGCTGCCGTTACGAACACCGCCGGCGCGACCTTTTCGTTTACGTCGCGTTCTTTCTTGAGTCCCTGCAGGATGAGGATGACGCTAAGCGCTGTGATGATCGCCAGCACGAGCCGCGGGAAGAAGGTCGGCGGCACGTTCTGCGACAGCATTGGCGGCACCGTGTCGAAGCCGGTCGTAAGCCAGAACACGAAAGCGCAGAATGCGATGAGGCAGATGCCGATTAGGCTATCCTGATGTCGCATGACAGCAGCGCTTGTTATCTTTCTTTGATGATGCCGAGGTCGATCATCGCCTGCCGCGCGTCCACATAGAGCCGCTTGACCTGAGCGTCCCATTCCTCGCGGCCGGCGATGCTGCTCGCGTCGAGACCTGAGCCTTGCAGATAGTCGAGATAGTTTTTCTGGTGCATGCCCTCGAGCATGCCGCGTTCGAGTATTTCGATACGGTCTTCCGGCGTGCCTTTGAGTACGAGGTAGCCGCGAACCGTCGAGAACACAACGTCGAAACCGAGCTCGACGGTCGTCGGCACATCTGGGATCGACCCAAGCCGCTCCTCGGCCATGACCGCGAGCGCGCGAAAGTCGCCGCGTTTGATCTGGTCGAGCGCTTCGGTGAGGTTTAAGCCGGCCGCATCGACACTGCCGCCCATGAGGTTCGTGACGATCTCACCGCCGCCGGAGAATGGCACGACGCTGAGCTCGGTACCGGCTCTCTGCGCGAGCACCGCACCGGCAACGTGATCGACCCCGCCGATCTGAGTCGTGCCCCATTTGATCGGCCGCTGGCGGCCCAGCTCGATGAGATCGCTGAGCGTCTGAACCTCGCTATCGTTACGGACCATCACGACGATCGGGTCATCGGTCGAGCGTGCGACCGCGACGAGGTCGTCGATCTTAATCGGGCCCTGGCCGCGGGCGATTGCAAACAAATGCGTCGGCGTGATCGCGAGCACCGTGTAGCCGTCCCGCGGACGGTTCCAGACATAGTTCATCGCCACGACGCCACCACCGCCGGTGCGCGGGACGACCGCCATATCGACGTCGAGCGCAAGCTTGGTGCCGAGCACCATCGATCGTGCCGTGGCATCCGTGCCGCCGCCGGGTGAGGCGTGCGTGACGATGTCGATCGGCTTGGTCGGAAAGGGGTCCTGTGCATTCGCGGTCAGTGCCAGCATGGAGCCGATGACTGCAGCGGCTAGGCTGGCGCGGCCGCGGCGCGCGCAAACGTATCTGTCCATAGAGTGCAACCTTATCACGAGGGCTTCTCCGGCCTGGAGGCTCTGGCCTCGCGGGTGTCCATAGTCTAAGCGAGATCGATCGCCCGCGCCTATGCGGACCCGGCGCCAGCCCGCGCTCAATCCACGCTGTGCCTACAACTATAGCCCGTCACGGCCAGCCTGCTCGGCCCCGCGCGTGCGCCGAGTGTCGCGCTCTGAGCGGCCCGCGCGGCTACAATGCGCATCGGCAACCGGAGGAATCTGCATGACCGAAAATCCAATATTCTGGGGCCGGCCGCGCAGCGGTCGGTCGGCATGGCTGGCGATTGCGGTGTCGAGCGTATTCTGGGCCGGCCCAGCGTCGGCGGTCGAGCCGGGTGATTGGCAGGCGATCGCCGCCGAATCTCGCGCGCATTTCGAAGCGCTAATCCGCATTGATACGAGCAATCCGCCGGGCAACGAGACGGCCGTGGTGGATTATCTGCAGCGCGCATTGGCAGCGGAGGGCATTCCGAGCCAGCGCTATGCGCTCGAAGCTGATCGCGCGAACATCGTCGCGCGGATTGCTGGCAACGGCAGTAAAGAGCCGATCCTGATTATGGGGCATACCGACGTGGTTGGCGTGCAGCCGGAGAATTGGTCCGTTGAGCCGTTCGGGGCGATCGAGCGCGACGGTTACATCTACGGTCGCGGCACGCTTGATGACAAGGACACGGTCACCGCGGGACTCATGACGATGTTGCTCCTCAAGCGCGTAGGGATGGCGCTCGACCGCGACGTGATTTTTCTCGCCGAGGCCGGCGAGGAGGGCACGACGCAGGTCGGTGTCGACTTCATGGTGCGGGAGCACTGGGATGCGATTGCCGCGGAGTACTGTCTTGCTGAGGGCGGCGGCGCCGTCGCGCGCGACGGTGATGTGCGTTTTATGGCAGTCGCTACGACGGAGAAGTTTCCGATGCGCGTGCGGCTGCTCGCGCGCGGTACCGCCGGGCATGGCTCGGTACCGCGCATCGACAATGCCGTCGCGGCACTCGCGGCGGCGGTCGCGCGGCTCCACGATTGGGAGACACCGCTGCGCTTCAACGCTACGACGCGCACATATTTCGATCGACTGGCGACGATTAGCGATGCCGATGAGGCTGCCCGCTACCGGGCCTTATTCGACCCCGCTGCGCAACTCCAGATCGAGCGATATCTCGCCGAGCACGAGCCACAGCATTACTCGCTGCTGCGAACCTCCGTTGTGCCGACGATGATGAGTGCCGGCTTTCGGCGCAATGTGATCCCGTCAGAGGCCGAGGCGACCTTTGATATCCGCGCCTTGCCGGACGAGGATGCTGCTGCGTTCTATGCCGAGATCAGCCGTGTCGTGGATAATCCCGATGTCGAGGTCATTCCTGAGCCCGTGTATCGGCCGGCGAGCCTCCCGTCGCGTATCGATAATGAGATGTTCGCCACCATCGAGCAAGTCACCGAGCGGCTCTATCCCGGCGCCGTGACGTTGCCGACGATGCTGACAGGCGCGACGGATATGGCGCAGGTTCGCGCCAAGGGCACGCAGTGCTATGGGCTTGGGCCGGTGCGCGAAGAGAGCGACATCGCCAGCGGCGGTGGCGCGCACGGCGACGACGAGCGCATTCAAACGACGTCGTTGCCGGGGCTCGTGCAGTTCCTCTGGTACGCGGTCACGGAGATCGCTGCGACGCAGTAGCGCCAGCGTCGCACGGTCAGCTGTTTCGGACGGCGGCTGCATCTACTCCGCTTCGAGTTGCGCGTGCGCTGAGCGTGCCTCTCGATCAAGCGGGGCAGCCGAGGCGCCACCCACGGGCGTTGTGTGGTGACCGTCCCGTAACCGGCGCGGCCGGAGCGCGATTCGCCGCGCAGCGGCGAGTCAAGCGCTAGACGTTGAAGCGAAAATGGATCACGTCGCCTTCGGCGACGATGTAGTCCTTGCCCTCGAGGCGCATCTCGCCGGCGGCTTTGGCGCCTTGCTCACCTTTGCGCGCGATGAAGTTGTCGTAGCCGATGACCTCGGCGCGGATAAAGCCGCGCTGAAAGTCGGTATGGATCTGCCCGGCGGCTTCCGGGGCGGTTGCACCGCGGCGCACCGTCCAGGCCCGAGCCTCCGTTGGCCCGGCCGTATAGAAGGTCTGGAGCCCCAGCAGCGTGTAAGCGCCGGCGATCATGCGATTGAGCCCTGGCTCCTCCAGCCCGAGGTCCGCGAGAAACTCCTGCTGCTCGTCGGGAGCCAGCTGCGCGAGCTCAGCCTCGAGTGCCGCGCAGATCACGACCGCGGGCACGCCCTCGTCGGCGGCTCGAGCAAGAACAGCCGCGACGTAAGGGTTGTCGGTCTGGCTGGCCTCGTCGATGTTGGCGACGTACATGATTGGTTTCGCCGTGATCAGATGCAGCGTGTTGAGCTGCGCGAGCTCCTCCGCTTGGAGCCCGAGACGCCTGACCGTTGTGCCGGCCTCGAGGCCCGCCAGCACGCGCGCGAGCAAGTTGCGCCAGATAACGGCTTGTTTCTCGTTGGTCTTCGCCTGCTTCTCCGCGCGCTGCAGGCTCTTGTCGACGGTCTCCAAATCCGCCAGCAGCAGCTCCGTATCGATGATGTCGATGTCGTTGATCGGGTCGATGCGTCCCGAGACATGGGTGATGTCCTCATCGGCGAAGCAGCGTACGAGATGCACAATGGCATGGGTCTCTCGGATATGCGCCAGAAACTGATTGCCAAGGCCTTCGCCTTTCGAGGCGCCTTCGACGAGCCCGGCGATATCGACGAACTCGACAACCGTCGGCACGGTCTTCTTGGGCTTGACGATCGCCGCGATGGCTAGGAGCTTCGGGTCCGGCACGTTGACGACGCCGACATTCGGATCGATCGTGCAGAACGGGTAGTTCTCCGCAGGGATCCCCGATGCAGTTAACGCGTTGAACAATGTCGATTTGCCGACGTTGGGCAAGCCGACGATGCCACACTTGATACCCATGGGTCTAAGCGTCCAGCACGGGGTCGCCAGCGAGGCGCGCTGGCTTGCCGCGGCTGTGAAGCTGGTTCTTGGCGCGCTCCGGTCCTTTGCTCAAAAAGACGGGGATCGCCTCTGCAGCCGCCGCTATCGCGTCTAGCATCGGCTCGAGCTGCTCCGTGGTCGGCCGGTGCAGCACGTAGTTCACCACCTGATCCCTTTGCCCGGGCCCAGGATGCCCGATGCCGAGCCTGAGCCGCCAGAAGGCACTGCCGATGCAGGCAATGATGTCGCGCAGGCCATTATGCCCTCCATGACCCCCGTCGAACTTCAGCTGTGCCCGGCCCGGCACGAGGTCGAGCTCGTCGTGGGCGACGAGCATGCGCTCCGGCGCGATCTTGAAATAGCTCAATGCCGCGGTCACGGCTCTGCCGCTCGCATTCATGTAGGTCTGCGGCTTCAGCAGCCGCACGCGGTCGCCGCCGACTAAAATATCGGTGATTTCGGATTGCAGGCGCTTGTCACGCTTGAATGCCGCTCCCGCCTCGCGCGCAAGCAGGTCAGCGAGCCAGAATCCGGCGTTATGGCGCGTATCCAGATGCTCGTTGCCCGGGTTACCGAGGCCGACGATGAGTTCGATCGCTTGTGGCATGACGAAATTCTACCTGCAGAGCGCGGGCGTCTGGAGAAATCCGTAGGCTTAACAAAAAGGCCGCCCTCAGGCGGCCTTCTCGTGCCCGAGCTCTCGCGCCTTAGTCTTTCCCCTCGGCAGGTTCCTGCTCGCTCGCCGGAACCGCAGCTGCCTCCGGCGCAGCGTCGGCGGAAGGCGCTGCTTCTGCCTCTTCACGCCGCGGCGGGTTGATCGCGATGACGCCGGGATTCCTGCCATGCGTGAGCTCGACGAACTCTACCCCCTCCGGCGCCGGAACGTCGGAAAGATGCAGGAGCTCATTGAGCTCGAGGTTCGTGACGTCTAGCTCGATGAACTCGGGTAGGTTCTTCGGTAGACAGCTGACCGCGATTTCGGTCATCAGATGCTGGATCTCGCCGCCCTGCAGCTTGACGCCCTTGGACTGTGCCTCGCCGATAAAATGGATTGGCACCTCGAGGGTGATCTCCTCATCCTCGAGGATCCGCTGAAAATCGATGTGTAAGATCTGCGGCTTGATCGGATGGCGATGCACGGCCTTGACGATCACGGGCTGGGCCTGCGCGCCTTCCTTCAGTGAAATGATGCTCGTGTAGAACGCCTCTTTCTCCATCTGGTGCATGAGGGTGTTCCAGTTCAGCTTGATCGGCTGCGGGTCGCGCCCGGCGCCATATAAGACACCTGGCACCTGACCCTGGCGCCGTAGGCGCCGATTATGGCCTTTGCCGAATTGCTCGCGGGGTTCGAATTCCAGCACGAAGCCAGTGCTCATGGCCGTCTCCTTTTGGGGGCGCGGATGATAGCAGGCCCAGCGCGCCTAGGCCACTGGGCCGGAGAGTCCGCCGCTGATCTTGCCGGTTAAGCCAATCTCCGGTGGGATCCTCGAGCTTCAGTCCACGTACAGGGAGCTCACTGATTCCGCGTCGCTGATACGTCGCAGGGTCTCGGCCAGGAGTTCCGCGACGCTGAGCTGGCGGATCTTGCTGCAGGCCTTGGCCGCCGGGCTCAGTGGAATCGTATCCGTGACGACGAGCTCATCCAGGACCGACTTCTCCAGGCGCTCGACCGCCGGGCCCGAGAGCACCGCATGGGTGATGTAGGCCACAACGCTGATCGCACCGCGCTGCTTGAGCACGTCGCTGGCTGCGCAGAGCGTGCCGGCCGTATCGATGAGGTCGTCGATCATCACGCAGGTCTTTCCGGCAACCTCGCCGATGACGTTCATGACCTGGGCCTGGTTGGCTTGCGGTCGGCGTTTATCGATGATGGCCAGATCCGCATCGTCGAGGCGTTTGGCGAGCGCTCGGGCTCTGACCACGCCGCCGACATCCGGAGAGACCACGACCATGGGGTCGTACACTTGGCGCCAGACGTCGCCGAGCAGCACCGGCGAGGCGTAGACGTTGTCGACGGGGATGTCGAAGAACCCCTGGATCTGGTCAGCGTGCAGGTCGACGGTCAGCACACGGTCGATTCCAGCCGCGCCGATAAGGTTGGCAACGAGCTTGGAGGTGATCGGTACGCGGCTTGCGCGGGGGCGCCGGTCCTGGCGGGCGTAACCGAAGTAGGGAATCAGTGCCGTGATGCGTCCGGCGGAGGCTCTCTGGCAGGCATCGGCCATGACCAGCAGCTCCATGAGATTCTCGTTCGTCGGCGGACAGGTTGGTTGAACGATAAAGACGTCGCGTCCGCGGACATTTTCCATTATCTCGCAGTTGATCTCGCCGTCGCTGAAGCGGCCGACGCTAATCTTGCCCAGCGGGATGCGCAGATGATGGGCGATGCTCTGCGCCAGCTCGGGATGGGCATTGCCCGAGAAGATCGTGATCGGTCCGAGGTCCAAACTACAGCTCCTGGGGGTACGTATACATTGAAATGGCTGGGGTGGCAGGATTCGAACCTGCGCATGACGGGATCAAAACCCGTTGCCTTACCACTTGGCTACACCCCAGAAGATAGGGTCTATTGTGCTGCCGGCGTTGGGCTCAGTTCAAGGCGTGGGGCTCCAGCTGTCCACGATCACACGCAAATCCAGCTGCGCATGCTTGAGGTCGATGCGCCGGGGCACCAGGACGCCTGCAGTGAGCTGGTAGCTCGAGTAGCTCAGATTCCAGAGGCGTTGCTGCAGCGAGTCGAGCACACCGTCGCCGCCGATGCGCTCGCTGGCGTCATAGGCGGGATCCGGGATGCCGAGCAGCCAGCTCCTGAAACTGGTTACCGGGAGCCACCAGCCGACGAGCTCGGAGAGCTGCGGCTCGGGGTCCTCGAGATCGCGCGTCTCGCCGCGGGCCTCGAGCTTGAGCTGCTGGGGTGGGCCGGAAATGCGCAGCACGTTGGTCCCCAGCGGGCTGCGTACGGTCAGCGCGAGGCCGTCCGGGCGCTGCGCCCAAACAAACCGGCCCTGAAAGGCCTCATCGCCGTTGCGGATTGCGATGCGGCCCCTGAGGTCCCAGCCATCGAGCCCGGCCAGATAGTCACGGCGCTCGGCGTAGGTCCGCTCGTCGCTGTTGGGAGGGAGGTGGGCACAACCGGCCAAGACCGCGCCGAGCGCCAGCGCCGCAGTCGCCCAGCGTGCTGTCATAGGCCGATTCGCTGCTTGACGTCCTCGAGGTGCGGGTCGTCGGGGTGTTGGGTGAGTTGGCGCTCGAACAGCGCCTGGGCTTCGGCTCGGTCGCCCAGCGCCCAGTAGACATCGATAATATGTGCGGCGACCTCTGGGTCGGGGAACAGCTCGTAGGCACGCTGCAGGTAATCGAGCGCTGCTTCGTAGTCACCGAGATGGAACAGGACCCAGCCCATGCTATCGATGATGGCAGCGTTGTCGGGCTCCAGCGTCAGTGCCCGCTCGATGTAGTCGAAGGCCTGCTCGTGCCGGTCGAGAGAGTCGGTGAGCAGATAGCCGAGCGCGTTGAGCAAGCCCGCATCTTCGGGTGCGTCGGCGACGAGCGACTCCAGGGCAGCGGCAGCCCGGCGCAGTCGGCCCTGCTCCTGATAGAGGAGTGCCTGCGCGTAACGCAGCGACCGATCGCCCGGATATTCGCGCAGGCCGTCGCGCAGCAAATCGTCGGCGAGGTCGAGATCGTCGGCGGCCACCGCCGCCTGAGCCTGGACGATATAGATCTGCAGCTTCGCCTGCTCGAGAATGCGGTTTTCGGGGTGGTGTTCCAGGCCGTCGGCGATTCGCTGCATGGCCTCGTCGTTGTTATTCATGCGGACGAGTAAGTCGCTTTCTGCGATCAGCATCTCGATCTCGTAGTCCGGGCTCGCGAGGCCGAATTCCCTGAGGTGCTGGAGCGCGCCTTCCTCGTCGCCGAGCTGTGTATAGAGCATGTTGGCTGCGCGAAGCTGCGCCTCAACCGCGTTGCTGCCGCTGGTCACGCGCGAGTAAGAGCGCATCGCTTGCAACGGCTGCTCCTCGGCTTCCGCAATGCGGCCGAGATAGAAGAAGGCTTCCTCGCGAAAGCGCGACTGCACGCGCAGTTGCTCGAAATAGCCCTTGGAGGCCTCGAGCTCGTTCTGGGTCAGGGTTAGAAACGCCAGCGCCCTGATGGCCTCGGGCAGCCCCGGATTCTCGGCGAGAATCGCGTCGAGCCGTACCCGGGCGTCGGCCCCGCGGCCCGCAGATAGGAGCAGCTCCGCGTACTGCAGACGAATCTCGAGATCTTCGCTCGCCGCTGCGAGCGGCTCGATGAGCGCCAGCCCTTCCTCGGCCCGTCCGGTCAATACCAGAAGACGCGCAAGCAGCAACTGTGCCTCGGCCCACTCGGGGCGAAGCTCCGTGGTGCGCCGCGCGTTCAAGATCGCAGGTTCGTAACTGCCTCGGCGCAAGGCTAGACGCGCAAGGCCATAATGGCCTTCGGCTATATCGGGATGGTTCTCGACAAGCCGTGATACGAGCGCAAAAACGCTCTGTTCGTCGTCCTCCTCGAACAAAGCCTCGATGATGAGCGCAAGACCGGCAGAACGGTTGCGGGCCGTCGCGAGCAGTTCCTCATACACTGCAACCGAGCCCTCGAGGTCCCCGGTGCGCAACATAAACAGTCCGAGGAACTGACTCGAGCGGAAATTGTTCGGATCGAGCTCGCGCCAGCGCCGGGCTGCGGCAAGTCCGATGTCGTTGAGACCGATTCGGTGGGCCATCTCGGTCGCAAGCCCCGCGAGCTGCGGTTCCTCGGAGATCAGCGCCGCGGCGAGATAGTGCTCGGCGGATTCGCTGAGTTGCTCGCGCTCGCGCGCAAGCTCCGCCAGCAGGACGTGCGAGTCTAGGTCGACTCGAGTATTTCCGTTGCTGGGTAGATTGCTCGTCGCACAGCCCGCCAGGGAACCAAGAGCGAGAGCGACGATGGTTTTCGAGGACATTGCCATGGTGTGCGGCTATCGACTATACCCTAAAGGTTAGGCCGACACCCGAGCGG
>JAHEEM010000118.1 GCA_024640695.1 Rhodospirillaceae bacterium
ACTGAACTTGAAGTGAATCTCTATTTCGCCATGGTGCTCGACGCCAGCTTCTCTATGACTCAGCACAACCCGCCAGCTTTTGAGCCGATGAAAACGGCGGCTCGTGATAGCTACCAGCATGTGCTTGATCTTTGGAGCACACGGCCTGGCACGGTAAAATTCTCGCTCATCTGGTTCGATGAAGTCATGAACCAGAGCATGTACAACATGGGTGTCGCACGGGACTGGTTGCCAGATGACATTGTTTCGATACCGGCGCCGGCCGCCGGCACCGCCACCAAGCTTGATTCCGCTGTTAAAGTCATGGCGGACTATCTTCAGTCAGAGCACGATAACGGCATTTACAATGGTGCGCGGGACCAGTACGTGATGCTGGTATTCTCCGATGGCGCAGACAACTATAGCTACTGGGACAACAGCATACTCAACACCACACTCAGCACATCCTCTGGCGCCAGTTACCGGCAGTTCGGTACCGTACCGACCACGTTGGAGGCAGCTGCATCAGCAATTGCTGCTCACCCGCAACTGACCACGCATGTGATCGGGCTTGGTTCTGCGATTAACTCCGACGAACTGAGCCAGATTGCGGAGGCGGGCGGTGGCACTTTTCAGGCCAACCCCAGCAGCGAGAATCTCGGCAGCCTGTTCGAGCGTGTACTCAGGGAATTCACCACCATCCAGACTCGCGGTGCGGAGATCCCTCTGCCACCAGGCGATTACGATTTCACCTTGATAGTCAGGAACAAGGCGGGCGGCGACCCGGCTAGCTACCAGTTCCGAATGCATGCTGGTGATCCGCAGGCCGGGGTGATTTCGACACCCTGATCCGGATTTTCACAGTACTTGCTTGGAGCTGCACGTCGCGTGGCAACTGCACCTGCCGACGGCAAAGACCTATTCTTGAAAGCCTTGCGGGATTGATCCGCCTAGCTGAGGTTATCTAGTGGTGGTTACCAAAGCATCGAGGCAAGGTCGTGAGTCGACCGGTCAGTCGCATTGGCCATGTCGGTGGCTTCGGCGCACAGACCGGCGTCTCTCCGCCGAGTCCGCGGAGCAGCTTATGCGGCTCCGCGCCTGGGCTAGTTTAGCTTGCCACCTTCGCCAGGTTGTCGACCGAGTCTGTATCAGCAAGCTTTAGCTTGCGCTTTGAAGGCGCTGCTTTTTGCTCTTTCGTCGTGCTGATTCGGCCCTCAAAAGCGGCACCATCGTCGACGATGAGTCTCTCGCATTGGATAGTGCCGGTGACGACGGCTGTGGAATACAGGTGGACGATATCTTTGCAGTAGATATCTCCCTCAATTTCTCCGCGCGCTTCGACGACGCTCGCATGGATCTCGGCATTGACCTGACCCTGCTTTCCGACGGTTAGTATCTTGTCTTTGCTTGTGATTGTTCCCTCGATCTTGCCATCTATGCTTAGGCTTTCTTCCACTGTGACTTCGCCCTTGATATGAAGTGTCGGGCCGACATATGAGCAGCTACGCGGCCGAGATTCTTCATCTCGCTGCGCCTTGCCTGCTTCTGCTGCGAACGGCTCGCTCACGTCGTTGTGCTTATCCGGAGCGTCAATCGAGATTGATTCCTTGTTCTTGATGTTCTTAGAGAACATTTGCCTTCTCCTTGGCGACTAGCGGCTTATTGGTGCCGTTCCGTGCATGTAGTTGTGTTGTTGTTAGTGAAGTTCGCGGTGCGAGATTATCTCTTTTTTAGTTCATAGTCTGACAAACCAAGCGCCGCTTGAGGCTATCGTCGCTCTACTTCGCTTACGTTTGGGGCCGTTTTGACATATCCGGCCTAATAGCCGCGCGTTATGTTTATTGGCTAAGGGCGTCACTAGGCAGCTTGCGCAGGACTTTGGTGGAGTGGATTTCCGTCGGCATTGTGAAGAGTCCTGTGAAAGCGCGAGGACCTTTCTCGTCAGATCTCGCTCCATCAGTTTTTAATGCCGCCAGTCTCGATTCCCTGCGTAGACCTGGAGACCCGATCGCGTCAGGACGCGCAGCGGTTCGTCTTTGAATGCGGCCGCTGCGCCCGCGCCGACTCTTAAGGCCAACAGATGGCTCATCGGGTCGGCCATGGGTTCCAGGCCCCACTTCTTCTTGTACTGTCCGACACCGTCACTGAGAAACGCTTCACTGCGTCCAAGATCGATAGATGTCAGGCCCTGATCCCTGGCCCAATCGAATGTGAATCGGTAGATTGCTGCAACGATGCCCTGCCGACGCAACTCAGGCTCGGGCAGTATGCCGAGAACGGGAAACCAGCCGCGCTCGCGCGCGCAGAGTGCTGCGAAGCCCGCGACTCGACGCCGGTCGCGATAAACGAAATGCAGCACGCCAAATTGTTCGAATACTCGTCGAAGCATCCAGGCAGGAACCCATGCCCACTCGGCAAAGCGTTCGACTGTGTAAGGCTCGACCATTGTTTGCCAAAACTCGTGCCAATCTTCTCTCTGGAAACCTCTTTTGCACTCGTAGCCATAGGCTTGCACCTTATTCAGATCGCTCTTGAGGCTGCGCGACATCTGGGTGGCTGCCTGTGGTAAATCAGCGCGCCATCGAATCCAACCCGGAAGAATGATCCAGCCAGCATCACGAAACGCGTCGGCCTGCCGAGGCTGAATTTCCGCGACGACGAGGTCCGCTGCAAGCTGGCCGAGGTCGAGTGGCGTCGAGGAGTTATTCGGCTCGGCTCGACCGGCGAACCGCAGCTCGCCTAGAACGTCCTCGCAAAAAGGAAGCGCGTGTTTCGTCCGCCCGACCGTAACCACGCTAACTGCCGAGCCAGAGTACTCTCCGACATGCTTTTCCAGAACCCTTCTCCGGAACCGGAGTCGGTTGAGCGCCCACCACAGATCCGCCCAGCGTTCGCCGCGGGCGGAAAGATTCACGGGAATCTGCCAAAGCTGTTCGAGTTGGTCGAGCAAAGTGCCTAGAGCGAGTCTCGGTTGAACGATCTAGTATCGGCGGTGACGCTTCACCGATTATTCTGCGGACGGTGTCGAATGCAATTAAGGTAGGTTCGGCGGAATTGTTAATCCACTGCGAAGCAGTAAAACAAGCCCACGCCCCCCGAACTCATCAGATCTTCCTGGCTGCAGCCGGCCGTGGCGTGCGAGGAGTTCCATGACTGGTTGCCGTTGCCGATGCGATCGGAATGGCCGACCTGCGCAGAACCTGCGCTGTTGCTCGTCCAGTTATTGCACGTATGATCGGCGTCGTCCGTGTAGGCGCGGCCATCTGGCAGCGAGCCGGTCAGAATGTCGTGGCGCGTCGGTAAGGGATCGTCGATCCCGTTTACATACCCGCCCTTCTCCGTGAGAGCAAACTCCTTGCTCATGTTACTCCCACGCTGCGCTTCCTCCAGGGTGTCGCCATGTATCTGCGACTTGTAGAGTGAGCGGTCGAGCCGCCGATTCAAATAGTCGAGGAGCTTTGCTCGCGGGTAGTACCAAGGCCCGTCGCCGATGCGGTCTCGCGCGTTGATCGCGGGCTGGCCCGGCCGTGCCTGCGTGCTCAAGTAAGCGCGCCAAATCTTCTGGCCTGCGCCCACGGCCCGCGCAAGGTCCTGGCAGTGAGCATCCGCACCCGCGAGCCCACCGAGGTTGCCGCCGTCGCCGATGGGTGCGCTGGTCACGAAGAATGTCATCAGGCTCGAAGGCACATCTTCTGAGTCCGGCATCATGTCACGGGGTTGGGCGACAGCGACGTTGATCATAGCTAGGACAGAAAGAAAGCCTAGCCATATTGATAGCGTGGTTTTTCTCATGAGATTTCTCAGTGGACCGCGAAGCAGTAAAACTTGCCGACGCCATGTGTTCTCGCCAAGGCTGTCTGGCTACAGCCAGTCGTGCCATGCGATGAATTCCAGGAGCCGTTGCCGCCGCCGTTGCGATCGGGGAATCCGATCTGAACATTGGGTTTGCCGGCCCTGGCTCCCATACCTTGACCCTCATCGGGGTCCTTATTACTCGTCCAATTGTCGCAGGTGTAGTCGAGTTCCGGCGGGAACGCCCGACCGTCGAGCTGAGACCCGGTGAGCACCTCGTGGCGGTTAGAATAGAGCGTCGTCTTGACGTACTCCCAGTCGGTATCCCGCGGATGTTTGTAGTCGTTTAATCCAGGCACGATCTGACCCTTGTCCGTCAGGCCGGTCCGTTTATGCAAGTTATTACCGAGCCGTGCGACCTCTATCGTATCTCCATGCAGATGGGCTAAGTCGCGCGCAATCATTACGCCCTCGAAGTTGTACCAGGGACCCGAGCCGATTCGGTCGCGTGCGTTGATAGCGGGCTGACCAGGGCGGGCTTGCGTGCTGAGGTAGGCGTGCCAGGTCCGATCGCCCGCCCCGGCGGCTGCAGCGAGACTCTGACAGTGCGCGTCGGCACCCGCCAGTCCGCCCAGGTTACCGCCATCGCCGATAGGCGTGCTGGTGACGAAGAAGGTCATCGGGGTGCCGCCGGGCATGCCGTGCTGAGCGAGTGCCGCGGCAGGCACCACAAGAGATGCCGCCAGGGTTGCTAAGAAGATAGGAGCCTTTTTCATGCGAACCTCCATGGGATCATCTTCGCAATCATAGCCGGTGATGCCAAAACCCCGCAGCTTCGTCGGTCACTTCGACGCTCGGCATCGTATTATGCGTTCGGGCCGATAGCTAGAACATAGCCGCGGAATAGGGGCGTCCATTGAGTTCAAGTAACTTGTCACGTCGATCGATCTGACTACGGCAGATATGGTGAACCACATGCGAAAAATAGTGGCGCTGAGCGGAGGTCGGTTGCCAGGCCTTCGCCGATCGAGCGTGGCGGGACGTCTTGGGGTCGCCGCGTTGGCGCCCATCATGTTGCTTTCGATTCCTGCGGAAGCCGTTGGGCAGTCCAATTTCGGGCGCGCCGAGCTGACGCCTTATGCAGGCTACCGCTTCGGCGGCAGCTTCGATAGCGAAGACGGCTCGGCATCCGTCAGACTAGATGATCGCGGCAGCGGCGGGCTCATTCTCAATGTGCGTGAGACCGCGAACACGCAGTGGGAGGTCGTCTACTCCCGCCAGGACACGGTTGCCGATACATCCGCACTGGCGGGGTTCGCGCCTTCAACGAACGTCCAAATGGAATTCCTCCAGGGCGGGGGCACCTATGAGTTCGAGGGTACGAATGTGCGGCCGTATCTCGCCGCCACCATCGGAGGCACGCATATCTCGCCGGAGGCGCCGGGGCTCAATAGCGACACCTTCTGGTCGATGTCGATTGGCCTTGGGTTGCAGTTTCGTCCGAGCGAGCGTCTGGGATTCCGGCTCGAGGCACGTGCCTGGGGCACACTGATCGACTCTGGCACCGACCTCTTCTGTGAATCGGGCCTTGGTGGTGCGGTTTGTGCGATCAAGGTCGACGGACGCGTGCTGTGGCAGATAGAGACGTTCGCGGGTGTGGTGTTTCGGTTCTAGCAACTAGGCACTTATTAGTGCCGGCGGGCGCGGAATCGCCCGGGACGCCGCAGCACGCCCAGATTCCCTGCCCGCTACGGGAGTTTCCAGCCTGAAGCCCTCATTACTTCGGTTTGGCGGGCAACTCCGACTGAGTTGTGCGGTCGAAGAATACCATGGCCTGTGTTGCGCCCGCCGCAGCGGGGGGGCGCTGAAGTGGTCGACACGCCCTAAGAATCAAAGGCTTGGGCACCGCTTGACACAGCCGACGCGGTAACTGACAGTCGGGTCCGGGGATTACATCACAAGAGGAGGGGGCCATGCTCCCAACCACGTTCGTTAGAAATTCAATATCGGCCACGCTGGCCGCCGTGCTCTGTGCGATGGGAATGGCGGCGCAAGCGCAGTCGATGGGTGACCGGGCGGAGGCGCTGAACATGCGCCTCGTCGGTTATAGCGACCTGCAAGGCCGCAGCGCGTACCAGCCCATTATTCACAGACAGGGCGATCGTTATATCGCTTACGTGGGCCATCACGCGGGCCGTCACATGAATCCGTTGACAGGCCGCGAAGAAGGCAACGGAACGTCCATCCTTGATGTCACGGATCCTGCGAACCCGCAATTGCTATTTCACATCCCCGGATCGGACTTGCTCGGCGACGAGAGCGAGGCGCAGATGGTGCGTGCCTGTTCCGGCAGCGATCTGCCGCAGGGCCGTGATGGCGCTGAGTATCTGCTGCGCGCAGTCGGCTCCGCGGGCCATGAGATCTGGGACGTGACCCGGCCCGAGGCGCCTGAGATCATTTCCTTGATCGGGCCGGAAGCAGGCCTGGTCGACACGCACAAGAACTGGTGGGAGTGCGAAACCGGCATTGCATATCTTGTGTCCGGCGTTCCGGACTGGGCGACGCGGCGTATGACGCAGGTCTACGATCTCTCCAATCCCGCCGAGCCCAGGTTCATTCGGAATTTCGGCCTGCCGGGCCAACAGCCGGGTGACCCGCGGCAAGAGGAGATGGCCGAATATGACCTGCACGGCCCGATCGCGGTCGGCAACCGGATCTATTTCGGCTACGGCACCTTCCTGAACGGCGTCATCCAGATCGTCGATCGCGAGAAGCTATTGCGCGGAAACCCCGCCGAGGCCGACCCTTTCGAGCCGACGGACGCGAATCTCGAATATCCGGTCATCACGACGATGTACACGGGGCCCAGGCTCGGTGCGCATACGGCCTTCCCGGTGCTCGGCATGGACATTCCGGAGTTCGCGGAAAACACGGAGGGGCGCACCCGCGATATGCTGCTCGTCGTCGGTGAGTCCCTGCGCAACGAATGCACCGAGAACCGCCAGATGATGTACATGGTCGACATCACGGATGAGACCAAGCCCTGGCCGGTCGCTAACTTTCAGGTTCCCGAGGAGAGCGGCGATTTCTGCGAGCGCGGCGGGCGCTTCGGGACGCATTCCTCGAGCGAGAGTTTCGATCCGGTCTACTACGGTAAGGTCGTGATTCTGGCGTATTTCAATGCAGGTGTTCGCGCTGTCGATATCCGCGATCCCTTCTCGCCGAAGGAGATAGGCTATTTCATTCCGCCGACCACGGAGAATACGACTCAGCGCTGTATTCGCGTCGACGGTGAAGAGCAGTGCAAGACCGCGATTCAGACGAACAACGTCGAATTCGACGATCGCGGCTACATCTATGCAGCAGATCGTGCCAATACCGGTCTTCACATCGTGGAGCTGACTGGGTCTGCGCGAGAAGCCGCTGATTTGCCGTGAGTCGGGTAGTCAATAAAAGCAGAACTCTCGTCGCGCTCCTCATTGCGGGGAGCGTGACGCCTCAACTGGGGTGGGCGCACTCGGAAGGCGTAGAAGCCGCCGATCCGGCCACGCCGCCGGCGGTGCTGAGCTTCGATGGTGCCGCCGGGCGCTACGTCGAGACCAACGTAGGCCCGCGGGCCTGGCGTGCGCTGTTCGCCGCCGCTGGCGCCTCTAACGTTGCCGGTCACCGGATGCATGCGGAGGCCGCGGGCGGCGCTCATATGCACTCGGGTGAAGCCCAACCAGCACGGCACTCGCCCGCTACCCACCAGCAATGATGCCGCGCGTCTTCCGCGCTGCCGGTCGCGGTTGTCTCGTGGCCTGCGCGCTGCTTCTTGCGCTAGTTGGTAGCGGATGCGCATCGACCGGCACGGGCGGAATGTCTGCAGCGCGGTCCTTCGCAGGCGCCTCGTCACAGCCGGTTGTGTTGACGCCCGAGCAGCAGGCCATGCTAGTGCGGTGGCGGCAGCGCGAAGTGGAACTCATCGAGGCGCCCCTGAGCGCCGATGCCGCTGCAGAGCTCGCTCTGTTGCACCATCCGGCTGTCGATCGTGCACTGGAGACACTCGGTATTGCCGACGTCGATCGTTTACGCGTCGCCCATACGATCAATCCGGATTTTAACGGTGGGCGGGCGCCCACGACGACTGAAACTCGAATCGAGCGTCCGATATCAGTCAACCTGATGACCTGGCTCAGCGTGCCGGCATTCGCTCCGGGAATTTCTCTGCAGGATCGGACGGCGCGGGTTCAGGCTGCCGACGAGATCGCGGCGCTGTTGTTCGCGGCGCGCCGCGCCTGGGTCAGCGCCGTCGCGGCGCGGCAATCGGTGCGCTATTTCGAGGACGTCGTCGCGGCCGTCGAGGCGAGCGAGCAGATCATGGCGAGCATGCGCAGCGTCGGTAACTCATCGGAGCTCGAGTTATTGCGCACACAGACGCTGCATGCAGACGCGGTTGCACACTTGACCGCCGTGCAGGTAGCCGCCGCGCTCGAGCGCGAGCGTCTGATCCAAACGCTGGGGCTATGGGGACCGGACGCCGAACGCGTGCGATTGCCCGACAGGCTGGCGGACTTGCCGAGGACGCCGGTCGGTCCCGAGGGGCTCGAGGCGCGGGCTGTTGCGCAACGCTTCGATGTCGAGTCCGGACGCCTGCAGGGTCTGCCGGGCGAGGCCGGCATCAAGGCGCGCGGTGAAGTGCGCGCGGCATGGCTCGCGTATCGGGGCGCGTTTGACCTGGCCCGGCACGCGCACGACGCGCTCGTGCCGCTCGCCGAACGCGTCTCCGCGGAGCAGTTGAAACTCTACAACGGCATGCTGGTTGGCGTGCTCGATCTCGTCGCCGATGTGACCGAGCGCATCAATGCGGTCAACGCCGCGCTCGACGCCGAACGCGACTTTTGGCTCGCCGAGCTCGAGCTGCAGCGCTCGATGGCAGGGGTCGGCGTGCCGGCCGCGGCAGCATTGCCGGGTGCGAGCGGTTTTCGTCCTGGAGCGGCCTATCATGTTCATTAACGGTCGACTGACATGGTCTCGCGGCGCGGCTTTCTAAGCAGCGCCGCCGGCGCGTTGATCGGAGCGGGCGCTGTCTCGCGTGCTGCGCTTGCGCAGATTCCGGAGGCACCACTCGCGGAGTCCCCGGCGACCGAGCCGCCGCCGGCGCCGCCCAACGGCCGGCCGTATCAGCCCGTCGTCACGCTCAATGGGTGGTCGCTGCCTTGGCGACTAAAGGACAACGTCAAGGAATTCCATCTGATCGCCGAAGCGGTCGAACGCGAGATCGCGCCCGGAATGACGGCGCATCTGTGGGGCTACAACGGTCAGTCGCCGGGCCCGACCATCGAATGCGTCGAAGGCGATCGAGTGCGCATCTTCGTCACCAACAAGCTGCCGGAATACACGACGGTCCACTGGCACGGCATGCGCCTGCCGCATGGCATGGACGGTGTCGCCGGTCTCACGCAGCCGCCGATCCAACCCGGTGAGACCTGGGTATACGAGTTCGAAATGAGTCGTGCGGGTAGTTACATGTACCATCCGCATGCCGATGAGATGCTGCAGATGGCGATGGGCATGATGGGCCTGATTGTCGTGCACCCGCAGGATCCTGCCCAGCGCGCCGTCGACCGAGATTTCGCGTTCATCATGAACGCCTATGATGTCGAGCCGGGCAGCTATACGCCGCGCGTCAACACGATGACCGATTTCAATACTTGGACCTGGAACAGCCGCGCTTTTCCCGGCATCTCGCCGCTCATTGCTCGTCTCGGTGACCGCATCCGTATTCGCATCGGCAATCTAACGATGACCAACCACCCGATTCATCTGCATGGGCATTCCTTTGAGGTCACGGGCACCGACGGCGGCTGGGTACCCGAGAGCGCGCGCTGGCCGGAGGTCACGATCGATCTCGGCGTTGGACAGATGCGCGATATCGAGTTCGTGGCAGATGCGCCGGGGGATTGGGCATTCCACTGCCACAAGACGCATCACACGATGAACGCCATGGGTCACGAAGTCCCGACCTATATCGGTGTCGATTTCGAGGAAGCGGCGCAGAAGCTGCGCCGACTCATCCCGCAGTACATGGTCATGGGCGATCGCGGAGGCGCTCACATGGCCGCGATGCAGATGCAGCTACCGGAAAATACCTTACCGATGATGACCGGCCGAGGCCCGTACGGACCAATTGGAATGGGCGGAATGTTCACGGTGTTCAAGGTGCGCGAGGACCAGGCGCGAGGCGATTACGACGATCCGGGCTGGTACACGCCCCCGCCCGGCACGATGGCCTACCGCAGCGAGACCTGA
>JAHEEM010000119.1 GCA_024640695.1 Rhodospirillaceae bacterium
CTCTCCGATCGGGCGGCACAGCCGATGGAGGACGCCCAGCTCGGGCTGACGATTGTCTTCAATGGCTGCATCTACAACTATAAGGAGCTGCGTGAGGAGCTGCGGCAGCTCGATTATACCTTTGCTACAAACAGCGACACCGAAGTGCTGCTGAAGAGCTATGCCGCGTGGGGGAAGGATTGCGTCGATCATCTGAACGGGATGTTCGCGTTTGCTGTTTGCGAGCACGCGACAGGCTGCCTGTTCGTTGCGCGCGACAGGCTCGGCATCAAGCCGTTCTACTACTGTGAATCTCCAAGTCGTTTTCGATTTGCATCCTCCCTGCCGGCCCTTCTGGCCGTTCATGATGGCTCTGCAGAGATTGATCCCATAGCCCTGCATCATTACCTGACGTTTCATTCTGTCGTTCCACCGCCGCGAACCATAATTGGCGGATTTAAGAAACTGCCGCCTGCGACGCGCATGACAATTCGGCCGGACGGCAGTCGGTTCGAGGAGCGTTACTGGGAACCTCGCTACTCGCCGAACGGTACCCGCGATCTGTCGTTCGACGAGGCCAAGGAACGTGTGCTCGATGCGCTCGATACGGCAGTGCAGCGGCGCATGGTGGCCGACGTCCCCGTGGGCGTGCTGCTGTCGGGCGGATTGGATTCGAGTCTCGTCGTCGGGCTTCTGGCCCGCAACGGCGCACATGGACTCAATACATTCACAATCGGCTTCGAGGATGTCGGCGAGGAGGCCGGTAACGAGTTCGAGTACTCGGACGTAATTGCCGATACTTTTGGGACTGTGCATCACAAATTCACGGTAGACTCGACCCAGCTTACCGAGCACCTACCGGCTTGTTTCGAAGCGATGTCCGAGCCGATGGTCAGTCACGATAACATCGCTTTTTATCTGCTAAGCCGTAAAGTGGCAGAGCATGTCAAGGTTGTCGAAAGTGGCCAAGGCGCCGACGAAATCTTCGGTGGCTACTTCTGGTATCCGCCGTTGATGGGCAGCAGTGATGCCGTTGCCGACTACGCGAGGGGCTTTTTCGATCGCGGTCACGACGAGATGGTAGAGCTGCTGGACCCGGCGTGGTGTGGCTTGAACCATAGTCTGGAATTTGTCGAACGTAACTTCGCCGAATCTGGTGCGACGCTTGCCGTGGAAAAGGCTCTGCATCTGGATACGACCGTGATGCTAGTCGATGATCCGGTCAAGCGCGTCGACAATATGACGATGGCCTGGGGGCTCGAGGCCCGGGTGCCGTTTCTCGATCACGAGCTCGTCGAGCTTGCTGCTCGGCTGCCGCCGGAGATGAAGGTCGTCCCGGAGGGTAAGTACGTGCTCCGGGAGGCAGCGCGCAGCGTCGTGCCAAGCAAGGTCATCGATCGTCCGAAAGGCTATTTTCCGGTACCCGCGCTCAAGTATTTGAATGGCAAGAGCCTCGCTTTCGTTAAGGACGCACTCAACAGCTGTGCCGCCAAGCAGCGCGGTGTCTTTCAGCGTAACTATATTGACAAGCTGCTCGACGCGCCGATGGAGCATCTGACGCCGCTACGCGGCTCGAAGCTTTGGCAGGTCGCGGCGCTCGAAGTCTGGCTTCAGACTCAGCTCACATAGGAAGCCGGTACGATGGGATCAAACTCGCGCCAGCGGCATCGAATCGAGCGCACGGGCAGCGCGTCGATTCGTGGTTGGAAGTCGGAGGAGCCACAATTCCAGGGCGAGCGCTTCGCCGAGAACGCGTCGTTGGATTGCGGATGGGGACGGCTGATCTTTGCACACACGTTCAAGGACAACACGGATCTCGTCAAAGCCATCAACGACGAGTCTCCAGGCTTGCGCAATCTCGCGCTCTATCTGCGCGACCCGCACGTTGTGTTATCGCTGGCCCCGCAAGAGATTTTCCTGGATCCTTCGCACACCTATCGGCTCTGGTTCGCGAACTATCGGCCCGGACGTGTTCAGCCGGCAGGCTTTGTCTTGAGACGCATGCAGAATCGGTCCGATGCGGAAAACATCAATCGGCTACTACTCAGCCGCGGCATGGTGTCTCCGGATCCTGACTTCATTTGGAACCAGCGCAGGACTCGCGCGATCGAATTCTTCGTGGCGGAGGACCCCGCGTCTGGGCGCTTGATTGGCACGGTAATGGGAGTCGACCATGCCGAAGCTTTCGACGATCCAGAGAACGGTGCCAGCATGTGGTGTCTGGCCGTGGATCCGAACGCTGAGCAGCCGGGCGTCGGCCGGGCGCTCGTTGCCTATGTCGCCGATTGCTTCTTCGCGCGAGGGCGTGCCTTCATGGATCTGTCCGTCATGCACGACAACGCGGGGGTTATACGCTTGTATGAGCAGATGGGTTTCGTGCGCGTACCGGCGTTCTGCCTGAAGCGCCGTAATGCGATTAACCAAAGTCTCTATATAGGCGAGCAGCCGGAGGGGGATCTCAACCCCTATGCACAAATTATCGTCGATGAGGCGCGCCGTCGAGGAATAGCTGTCAGCGTTCTAGACGCAGAGCACGGCTATTTTGTGCTGCAGTTTGGCGGTCGCCGAATCATTTGCCGTGAATCCTTGAGCGAGCTGACCTCGGCGATTGCCATGAGCCGTTGTGACGACAAGATCGTCACGCATAAGGTTTTGAGCGATGTTGGCGTGCGAGTCCCGAAGCAGCGGCTGACCGGTGGCGCGCAGGCAGACGAGGAGTTTCTGCGCGAATGCGGCGCTGTCGTCGTGAAGCCGGTGCAGGGCGAGCAGGGCCGAGGCGTGCACGTCAACATCACCGATCCGTGCGAGCTGCGCGCGGCAGTGGATGAGGTGGCAAGTATGTGTCCGCACGTCATTTTGGAAGAGTTCGTCGAGGGCGAGGATCTGCGCGTCATCGTGATTGATTTTAGGGTAGTGGCCGCGGCCATTCGGAAACCCGCTCAAGTCACGGGTACGGGAAGACACGCAATAGCCGCGCTAATCGAGAAGCAGAGCCGCCGTCGCGCCGCGGCGACCGGCGGTGAGAGCAAGATTCCGGTCGACGAGGAGACCAACCGCTGCCTTGCGGGGCAAGGCTTCAGTCTCGAGGAGATTCTTCCCGAGGGCCAGTCCGTTGCGGTGCGCAAGACCGCGAATCTGCATACGGGTGGCACGCTGCAGGATGTTACCGAAAAACTGTCGGACGAGCTTCGCGAGGTGTCGGAGCGAATTGCAAAGACGCTCAACATCCCCGTGGTCGGGCTCGATTTCATCGTCGAGTCGCCGCGGGCGAGCGATTACGTGCTGATCGAAGCCAATGAGCGTCCCGGGCTCGCCAATCACGAGCCGCAGCCGACGGCCGAGCGGTTCGTGGATCTGTTGTTTCCACAGACTTCCAGCGAAGCCCCAGAGAGCCGGAGCGTGTCCAGATGAGTTCAAAGAAATTGCCAAAAACGATCAAAACACAGAGTGGGAAGCGAGCCCGTCATCGTCCGACCGAAGTCGTAGACGTCGACTACCTGAAGTGGCTACTCGCAAAGCTCCTCGAGATCCCGAGCCCGACGGGCTATACCGACGAGGCAGTGAGATTCTGCAGCAACGAGCTCGACAGGATCGGCGTCGAGTACGAGCTGACGCGCCGCGGCGCGATCCGGGCGAAGCTTGAGGGTACGGCGAGAAAGCCGGCGCGGGCGCTGATTGCACACGTCGACACTCTAGGGGCGCAGGTTCGCGAGCTGAAATCCAATGGCAGGCTCGCGATTGTGCCTGTCGGGCACTGGTCTAGTCGCTTCGCTGAGGGTGCTCGCTGCACCGTACTCACGCGTCGCGGCTCCTACCGCGGAACAATCCTTCCGCTCAAGGCCTCGGGGCATACCTTCGGCCCTGAGATTGACGAGCAGCCCGTGCGCTGGGATCAAGTCGAGCTTCGGGTGGATATCGATGCCCAGCGTGCGGAAGATTTGATCGCTCACGATATCGCGATCGGTGACCATATTGCTATCGATCCGCAACCGGAGATGCTAGACAACGGCTATATCAACTCGCGGCATCTCGACGACAAGGCCGGTGTCGCGGCGATGTTCGCCGCGCTCAAAGCGCTGAGCTTGGCGCCGGCCGGCATACCGGTCGATACCTATTTCCTAATTTCCATTGCGGAGGAAGTGGGCGTCGGCGCATCGGCGCTGCTGCACGGGAACATTGCGTCGCTCGTGACGATCGACAACGGCACGACTGCGCCCGGACAAAACAGCGCCGAGCGCGGCGTAACGATCGCGATGGCGGATTCAGCAGGGCCATTCGATTATCATCTGACGAATAAGCTAATCGACCTGTGCGAGCGGTATGGTGTTGACTACCAGCGAGACGTCTTCCGTCACTACCGTTGCGATAGCGCTTCGGCGATTGAGGCAGGCAACGATATTCGCACGGCATTGATTACTTTCGGCATCGATGCGAGCCACGGATATGAACGAATTCACCAGGACGCGTTGAGTTCCGTGAGTCAGTTGGTGATGCACTACGTGCAGAGCGAGGTCGAGATCGGCCGTGATGCGCATACGCTTGGCTCGCTGAAGGGTTTCACTTCGCAGCCAGTGGAGCCCGCTGAAGAGGCCTGATGAGTCGGTGTGGACTGCAGTTCAGGCAGTCTCTCGACTCTGTTTGATTCGATCGAGATAAGCCTGCATGTAGGGGGCCGCTTCCTCGCGCACTCGTTTAACCGATGGTCTATCGCTAAGTCTGTGCGCATAGGCAGCGACGTTGGGATGGTCATCGTACGGCATGATTCTCGCCGCATAGAAGAACCCTGCGGCAGCCGCGCAATCAGCCATGGAAAATTCCTCGCCGTTGGCCCACGTTTGTTCGCGCAGCTCATATTCGATGAAGTCATAGACCGCCCGAATCCGGTACTGGGCCGCTTCGATCTTAACGGTGTCTTGTCGCGAAGGTGGCTTGGCGCCTTCGGCGAAAAGGACGTTTGCGGAATCGGTCAGATAGAAGTCGAAGAATCGATCCTTGAAGCGCGTTTTCCGAGCGACGTCCGGATCCTTGGAAATGAGCCGTCTGCCGTCCAGGCTATCGAGATACTCGATGATCGTGCTTGATTCGGGAATGAGTGGTCCGTGATTGAGGACAATCAACGGCAGCTTGCCCATGGGGTAAAGCTTTCGATATTTTTCCCGCTCGTCAGTGCTCATCAGGTTTACGATCTTCGGCGTGAAATGTGCGCCCTTTTCATATGCCGCGATCAATACTTTCTGCGAGTACGGAGAAAGCGGATGGTAATACAGCTCAAACTGCGAGGGGACGTGATCTGAGGCATCCAAAGCGTCACGCTCGGAAGTTTCATGCTCGGTCAACGCGTCGCCGGCCGCGTGTTCTGACTCGTATGGGCCAAACCAGTTGTAGTGCTCGTCATGCCAGTACCAGCCACCTGGCCACGGCTCAGTGGCGAACTTGGTCGTATACCACTGCGAGGCCCAAAAGCGAGGATTGTTCGACTGGGACATGGTTTTCTCTGAATTTAAGCAGCCCTGTTTCATAAGGGCTATTTGGCATATGTGCGACTCAGTGTAGCACGCTGAGTGGGTGCTATTGCCGCCTGGATTTCCGTCGAGATGTCGGGGTAAGCCCCTGGGGCTGTGCGGGTGTGCCGTTAGCTGGAGGCCTCAGGATAGAACGCTTGCAGGCCCTGCTGTAGTTTTGCCGTTTGTATGCCGGCCAGTGGGCAGGGGCATATCTGACGATAGCGCGATGGCAAGCCCCGTCAGGCGGACGATGCTTGTTTGCAGGCGGGCTTTTCATACGATTGAAAGCTAAGACCGACGCGTCGGAGGTTATGACTCCACAACGACGCGCAAATATAGCGAGTATTCGATTGGCCACTTTGCGCGAATTTCCAGACATAGCGCTGAACAAAATATCTCCCTATGTAATGGCGGTCTGTGCATCTGAGTCGAATGTTAGGTGGCATAACAACCGGCCATAGAAGAACCGTCGGTACTCACATTTGCCAGGGATGGGAGGGGAACTCTCGCCGCGAACGGCTGTCTAGCGCCACACACGGTGCGTGGAACAGGAAGGCAGTTGCCGATGCGATCAATTCTCGATTCGTGCGCCGTGCGATCCGTCATGGCGTGTTTGAAACGGCACTATGGCATAATCGATCGCCTGCGATTCGAGGCGCCAGGAGCGCCCTCGCCATGAAAAATCTAACCATTGCAGCCGTTGTGTTGGCCGTCGCTGGCGGTGCCGGCTGGTACCTGATGCGCGACAGCGGATCTGGCGGGCAGACGGCTCGTGGCCCAGGTGGCGCCGGACGCGGAGATCCCCCGCTCGTGGTTGTCCAGACAGTACGCCGCGAGCAGCTCGTGGACTCCGTTGAGGCAATCGGCACCACGACCGCGAACGAATCGGTAACCTTGAGTGCCAAAGTCACCGATACTGTGCGGCGCGTGAACTTCGAGGATGGCGATTTCGTCGAGGCCGGCAGTGTACTGATTGAGCTGACCAATCAAGAGCAAGAGGCGCTGCTCGCCGAAGCGCGGGCTAATCTCGAGGACGCGGAGAATCAGCTGCGGCGGCTCGAAGACATTTCCTCTCAAGGGCTCGTCTCGGCATCGGACCTGGACATGGCCCGCTCGCGCGCCGCGGCGTCGCAAGCTCGGCTCAATACAGTTCTTGCGCGTCTCAGGGATCGCTTGATTCAGGCGCCGTTCTCAGGCGTCTTGGGTTTCCGTGCCGTGAGCCCCGGCACGCTGCTGACCCCGAACACGGCTATCACGACGCTCGACGATATTTCCGTTATCAAGCTCGATTTTACCGTCCCCGAGACGGTTCTCGGCGCGATCGAGCCGGGCGACAAAGTATTCGCGCAAAGCGCTGGTTTCACGGGCCAAGCCTTCGAGGGCGACGTGCGCACCGTTGGTTCGCGCGTCGATCCGGTTACCCGGGCCGTGACCGTGCGCGCACACATCGCTAACGACGCCCGGTTGCTCCGTCCAGGCATGCTCTTGACCGTGCGGATCGTCACGGCCGAGCGAGAGGCGCTCGTGATCGCCGAGGGGGCTGTGTTCGAGCTGCGAGACCAGGCTTATGTCTTTACCGTCGGCGATGATCTCGTTGCTCGCCAGCGCCCGATCGAGATCGGCGCGCGGCGCTTCGGTTATGTCGAAGTCATCGACGGGCTCCGCGAAGGCGAGCGCGTCGTTACTGAGGGCACTATCAAGGTCCGCGATGGAACGCCCGTGCGCCTGGCTGAAACTGATCCCGAGGTCAGCAGTGCGGTACCCGATGCTCCTGTGGAAGAGCTGGTGCCGGCAAGGATTTGAATAAGAGAGTCGTAGCGATACGGGAGTGACCTGCGATGTGGTTGTCTGATCTCTGCGTCAAACGGCCGGTATTTGCGACCGTTCTGAGCCTCATGCTAGTGGCGCTCGGTGCGCTGTCATTCCGTGGCCTGACGGTTCGCGAGTACCCGGACATCGTTCCGCCGATCGTCTCGGTAACGACGGCCTATTCGGGCGCTTCAGCGAACGTCATCGAGACCCGCATCACGCAGCTACTCGAGGGTGAGCTCAGCGGTATCGAAGGGGTCAAGTCGATTACATCCACGAGCCGCGACGAGCGCTCCCAGGTGCGCGTCGAGTTCGATCTCAATCGCAATCTCGATGAAGCTGCGAACGACGTTCGCGATCGCGTGGCGCGGGTCGCGCGGCGGCTGCCGCTCGATGTCGAGCAGCCGACGGTCTCCAAGGCGGATGCGGACACACGCCCGATCACCTGGCTCACGCTTGCGAGTGACCGCATGAGCACAATGGAGCTCACCGATTATCTCGAGCGCTATGTCGTGGACCGCTTCGCCGTCATTCCAGGCGTCTCCCAGGTCAACATGCAAGGCGCAGGTGGGCCGTCGATGCGTGTCTGGCTCGATCGGCTCGCGCTGGCTGCACGTAATCTAACCGTGACGGACGTCGAGAACGCGCTGCGGCGCGAGAATCTCGAGCTGCCGGCCGGGCGGCTAGAGTCGCGCGAGCGAGATTTCCAGGTGCGGCTCGCGCGAAACTATGAAACCGCGGAGGATTTCCGTCAGCTGGTTATTACCCAGGGATCAGACGGCCACCTGATCCGGCTAGCAGAAGTCGCGCAGATCGAGGTCGGCCCGCGGGTGCCGCAGCGACTGTTTCGCACCAACGCGGCCAATACCACGGGTTTCGGTATCATTAAGCAGTCGACCGCCAACGTCGTTGACGTCCTCGATGGAGTTGCGGCGGAGGCAGTGCGCATCAACGACGACCTGCCCGAGGGCATGCAGCTCATTACGAGCGGCGATGATTCCTTATATATTCGCGCGGCTGTGAGCGCCGTCTATTGGACGATCGGAATTACAACGGCGCTCGTCGGGCTGGTCATACTTGTGTTTCTTGGCAATGTGCGTGCGATGCTGATTCCGCTCGCAACGATCCCGATCTGTTTGATTGCAACCTTCATGGCGCTGGCCGCCTTCGGCTTCACGATCAATCTCGTGACCTTGCTTGCCATGGTGCTGTCGATTGGCCTCGTCGTGGACGACTCTATTGTCGTGCTCGAGAATGCGCATCGCCGGATTGAGGAGGGCGAAGCGCCGCTGCTTGCCGCATACAACGGGACCCGACAGGTATCGTTTGCAGTTATTGCGACTACCGTGGTGCTAGTTGCCGTGTTTGCGCCGATTGCCTTTTTGAAGGACAACATCGGACGAATTTTCGCTGAGCTCGCGGTAACGGTATCTGCTGCGTTGATCTTCTCGAGCATCCTCGCGTTGTCGCTCGCGCCGATGTTGTGCTCGTTGCTGCTGCGCCCGGCAGAACGCGAAAGCAGAGTTATGCACGTGCTCGATCGCGGCTTCAATGCCATATCGGTTAAGTACCAGAGTGCGCTCGCGCTGCTGCTGCGCGTACCGTCCGTGGCGGTCGTTGTGACCGTCGCTTTTGCTGCGGCGGCTTACGTGCTGCTGCAGAGTATTCCGCAAGAATACGCTCCAGCCGAGGATCAGGGCTCGTTCTTCGCGATGATTCAGGCTCCCGAGGGGGCGGGCTTCGAGCACCTAGCCGCACAGGCTGTCAAGATCGAAGCGGCTATGAAGCCGTACTTCGACTCCGGTGAGATTCAGCGCGGAATCATCTCCATGCCGGGCTTCGGCAACCAGGCCGGTATCATTCAGGTCACGCTCAAGCCGTGGGGCGAGCGTCAGCTGCCGACCGAGCAGATTATGAGCGAGCTTCGTAGCGCTTGGGAGGAGATTCCGGATCTACGGGTGATCACCTTCATGCGCTCGGGCCTATCGCGCGGCGGCGGCGGCCAGCCCGTGCAGCTCGTGCTCGGCGGGCCGAACTACGATGAGCTCGCGCGCTGGCGCGATATCATCCTCGATCGGGCCTCCGAGAATCCTGGTCTCGTCCGACTCGACTCCGACCTCAAGGAGACGCAGCCGCAGGTCCTGATCAGAGTTGATAAGGATCGCGCGGCGAGCCTCGGCGTGTCCGTGCGCGATATCGGCCAAACACTGCAGACGCTCATGAGTGAGCGGCAGGTGACTACTTATGTCGTGGACGGCGAGGAATACGATGTCGTACTGCAGGCGAAGGCGGAGCAGCGCAGTACCTATGCAGACCTAAGCAACGTCTTTGTGCGCTCGCAACGCACGGGGGAGCTGATTCCGCTTGCGAATTTAACGCAGCTCGAAGATAGCGCTGGTCCCGGAGTGCTGAACCACTACAATCGACTCCGCATTGTCACAATTACAGCGAGCCTGGCGCCGGACTATTCCCTCGGTGAGGCGCTCACCTATCTCGAGAATCTCGTGCGCACCGAGCTTCCGCCGGCGGCGCAGATCGACTACAAGGGTGAGTCGCTTGAATACAAGGAAGCGTCTGGCTCGCTTTACTTTACTTTCGGCGTCGCGCTCTTGGTCGTGTTTCTGGTTCTTGCCGCGCAATTCGAGAGCTTCATCCACCCGGTCGTGATCATGATCACCGTGCCGCTTGCGATCACCGGCGGGTTGCTTGGACTCTTCCTCGCCGGGAAAACCCTCAATATTTACAGCCAGATTGGCATCGTGAT
>JAHEEM010000328.1 GCA_024640695.1 Rhodospirillaceae bacterium
TATCGGCCATGATGAGGAGCGCGCGCTGCTCGCCAAACGAAAGCGCAAGTGCGGTCGCTCTCAGATCATCGTGGACCCATGCGGAATCCGAACGACCGTTGCCGACGTCCACCGCTCCTTGATCCCAGGCTTCGATGAACACACCTGGATTGTTGGGATCGACCTCCTCGCGCGCAGGCCAGCCTGGAGCCTCGGCCAAGTACTCCCGCGCACCGTCGACGGTCGGAAGAACGCTGCGGCTCGCGGCGCCTGCCATGAGTGAATCGCCATCGGAGCTCTTGCAGGCCGGCAGCGCGCCGGCCAGCGCCAAGACAATCAATATCGCTCGCATCGAAATCACCGCCTCACCCTTCGTGCCAAGCCCGCGCACCAGCAGCCTGTGTCTACACCGGCAGGTCGAAGAGTTGCAAGCGCGGCGAGATACCGCCGACAAATACTCCCGCCCGGGTTCGCTTGGGGCGCCTCGATTTCCAACCCTAGCCAGTAGCCGCGTCGTAGAGTACCGTCCTGCGACTGAGTGACCATGGCTAGCGGCGCACGAGCTCCGATTCAGACTCTCATCCACCGTGCTGTGGAAACCAATTTCAGCAATCCTGGGAGGTCGGACAGCCGCGCCATGTGCGGTAGGTACGCGCATGGCTAGCTCGTTGGTGACACTCGACATCGATCGCTCGGTCGCGACGATCACAATGGATGATGGCAAACGCAACGCCCTATCTCCGGCGATGTTCGATGAGATCTACGCGGCGCTAGAGCGCGCGGAGCGAGAGGGCGCGGCCGTGGTCATCACAGGGCGCGAAGGGGTGCTGTCCGCGGGCTTTGACCTCAAGGTGATGAAGTCTGGCGGCGTGCAGGCGGTCAAGATGCTGCGCGCAGGTTACGCGCTGACCGCACGGCTGTTGTCGTTTCCGACGCCCGTCGTCATCGCGTCGCCAGGGCACGCATACGCGATGGGAGCATTCATGCTGCTGTCCGGCGACTACCGTTTCGGAGTTCCGGGCCCCTACACCTACGTTGCCAACGAAGTGGCGATCGGTCTTCCGATGCCGCGTGTGGCTTGCGAGGTGCTTCGATTGCGCTTGAGCCCAGCGGCTCGCGAGCGCGCGGTGGTCTTGTCCGAAGAGTTTTCGCCGGAGGAGGCGCTGCAGGTTGGCTTCGTCGATGCGTTGATACCGGCAGAGCGGTTGCTCGATGTAGCGCGTGAGAAGGCTGCGGCACTCTTGAATCTCGATGCGGCCGCGCACGCGTTAACCAAGAAGCGCCTGCGCGCCGACACTCTGACGAACATTCGCACAGCGCTTCCCTTGGACCTCAAGGATGCATTGGTGCTTGGTGCCAAGCGTGCCGCAAAGGCGAGGCTGGCGCGGAGGAAATGACCCCCTCGCCGGCTTGCCCTACCGACTCGCACCATGTCCTCACTTCGCGTTGGCGGCAGGGCGACCGGCTTCGGTGCGAACGAAGCGTGAACGGTACGCCAGAATCGGCAGCTCCAGGAAATGATAGCTCAGCGACGCCACGCCAATCGAAGCCGCCGTCATCAGTACGAACGTGAGCCAGGGGGAGGCGGTGCCAAACAAGTGCATCAGAGCCACGCAGACATGACGCAGATGCATGTGGTACAGATAGATTCCGTAGCTGACGACGCCGACGTAGGCGATCGGTTTGAAGTTCAAGATGGGCGACAACGGGTTTCGCGGACGCACCAGGCACGCGGCTAGAAACAGAGTCATCAGCACGTGAGTCGCCAACGCCGGCCAGGGATGTCGTGGCCCGGGAATCGCGAGCACCGAGAGCAGAAGCACTAGAACCAAGACACTGGACCAGCGCCATCTGAGGATGCGTCTGATTCGCTCGTAGGATGCCGGATCGTGAAGCAGGTGTGCGAGCAGCACGCCCCAGACGATCGCATGTGTGAAGGGTCCCCGGATCAGCAGACGCCAAGGCAAGCCGTCCGCTTCGTGACCATGAAAAGCCCCCGTGTCAGCGAGAACTACGAGGCCCAAGAGGAGCAGAAGCATCGGTGCCATGGCGGCTCGGGCGAGTCGCTTTTCGGCCAGCGGCCATAGCAGATAGAACTGCTCTTCGATCGAGAGCGACCACAAGTGCGAGTAGACGCTTTCCGACGCCGGCGCGAAGTTCATCGTGTACGTGACCGCGTAACCGAATACTTCATTCGTAGCTCGGCGAGTCGCCGAATCTTCGGAAAGAAAAAGAGTAGCGACGCCAGTCCCCAAAACCAAGAGGTAATAGATGGGAAAAATTCTGAGCGTTCGGCGAGCGTAGAACGCGCTGAGCGAAATGGACCCGTGCTTGTCCTGCTCACGCAATAGGAGCGTGACGATCAGGTATCCGCTCAAGACGAAGAACATGTCGACCCCGAGAAATCCGCGATCGAAGAACTGCCACGGCAGGACCTGAGCCATCGAATGATGCCAGAGCACGCCGAGAATGCAGAAGCAGCGGATCCCATCGAGTGATGGGAAGAACCGCGAGCGGCGGTACTCCGCATAGCTGAGAGTCGAACCACGGACACTCTGGTCGACGGAGCGCTCTGCTGATGTCGAAACGTCCGTACTGTCAAGCTCGGAGTGCTTCATCGTTTCGACTTGGATCGGTGCTTTGGGGCCTTTGAGCTTACTATTTGCCCGCGACAAGCGCGTACTTGAGACTGGTATTCGTCTTGTCGTAGTAGCTGATGTGCGCGTGGCCTTCCGCGTCGATCGCAGTCGAGGTATACTCACCGACCTCGCCGGCGCTGTCTATGGTTTCGCTCGACCAGACTCCTCCAGGCTTCTGAACTGCATATTTGAGATCGAGCCCCGTCGCGTCGTAGTAGCTGACGTGAGTCGTGCCGGACGCGTCGATGGCTAGGGACGCGAAC
>JAHEEM010000120.1 GCA_024640695.1 Rhodospirillaceae bacterium
GAGACGTCCCAAGAGATCGATCGGGAGACGTATTCGCAAGTCGAGGTGAACTTGAACGATCTGCAGGCGCGGATTCAAGCCCAGGAAGAGGAGCTTGCCTTCTATCGCGGCATTATCTCGCCGGAGGACGGCTCTGCTGGTCTGCGGGTCCAGTCGCTCGAACTGCGGCCGGGCGACAGCGGGCACAGCTTTGTGCTGCACCTGGTACTCGTGCAGGCGATAACGCATGATCGGAGGGTATCCGGCACCGTTCGCCTCGATTTTGCGGGCTCCGTGGACGGTATCCCCGTACAATTCGGGCTCGATGAGCTCGTCTCCGGTGATGCCAGCGGTGATCTCTCGTACAGTTTCCGGTATTTCCAGGATCTGCAGCGCCAGCTCGTGCTGCCCGACGGGTTCGAGCCTGACAAGGTGCTGATGGAAATCAGGCCGCGGGAGCCGAGCGGCGAGCCGCTCGAGCGGACCTTTGAGTGGGCGGCGGTCTCCGGATAGGCCTAAGCGACACGGGTCTCGCTCGAAGCTGGCGGCGCGCAGCTATAATAGAGATCTCGCAGTTTCGCCCGGCGTTAGGGGTTTCAGATGTTCGGGAAGAAGAAATGGTCTTACCCAGTCATTCGTACCCTCGTCGGCGCGGATTGCCGCGTGCACGGCGACGTCGAGTTTGCGGGCGGTTTCCATGTCGATGGGTACGTCAAAGGTAATGTCGAAGCTGCGACGGACGAGTCCGCCACCTTGAGTATCAGCGAGAACGGTTGTGTCGAGGGATCGGTTGTAGTCCCGCATCTTGTATTGAACGGCACGGTCAAAGGGGACGTTCGGACCACAGAGCGTGTTGAACTCGGGCCGCGCGCGCGAGTCATTGGTAATGTGCAGTACCGCTTGCTAGAGATGGCAATCGGCGCTGAGGTCAATGGTAAGCTCATTCACGAGATGGACGCCATGGCAAAGCGGCCGAAGAATGAGCCAACGCCGATGCAGTCGGTATCTACAGTCGAAGTCGCAGGAGAATGACTACCATGAGTGAGCCCCAGTGGGCGCCGGCCACGCCGCCGCTAAACTTCACGGATGCGGCTGCGGCAAAGGTTGGCACGCTAATCGAGCAGGAAGGTAACGCTGCGCTGAAGCTCCGGGTGTATATCTCCGGTGGCGGATGTTCGGGTTTCCAGTACGGCTTTACCTTCGACGAGGAAGTTCAAGACGGCGACACGTCCATCGAGAAGGCCGGCGTTACGCTGCTGATCGATCCAATGAGCGTCCAGTATCTGACGGGCGCCGAAATTGACTACCAGGAAGACCTGTCGGGTGCGCAGTTCATCATCCGCAATCCCAACGCCGCGACAACCTGCGGCTGCGGCTCGTCGTTCTCCGTCTGAAGTCGCAGGCATCCGCCCCGGCGCTTCAATCGTCGCCGACTCTGAACGCGCTGCGCCGGCAGCTCGGCTGAGCAGGTAGGGTAAGGTTCTGGTTTCGGTTCTGAAAGGTTTCCGGCGTGCCACGGCCCCGGCGTCCTCCGAGGTGATAGCGGCGGTCGACCTTGGTTCCAACAGTTTCCACATGGTCGTTGGCCGGCTGCGGCACGGACAGCTGATCATCCTGGATCGTCTCCGGGAGATGGTGCGTCTGGCTTCTGGACTGGACGCGCGTGGTTACCTAAGTCACGACTGTATCGAGCGCTCGATGGACACATTGCGGCGCTTCGGCGAGCGCATTCGGGATATGGATGCGGGTCAGGTGCGCGTCGTCGGTACAAATACGCTGCGGCGCGCGACGAACGCGACGGATTTCCTGAGCGCAGCCGAAGAAGTGCTCGGACACGATGTCGAAGTTATCTCGGGCATCGAGGAGGCCAGACTCATTTATCTTGGCGTGGCGCATATGTCGCCGATATCGGACGAGACGATACTCGTCGTCGACATCGGCGGTGGCAGCACAGAGCTCGTTATCGGCAGAGCCTACGAGCCCGAGCACCTCGAGAGCCTGTTCATCGGCTGCGTCGGGCTGAGCTCGCGCGTGTTTGCCGACGGCAAGATGACGAGAAAGCGCTTCGACCGCGCACGACTGGCGGCGCGCAGAGAACTGAGCCCCACGGCAGCGCGCTATCGCCGCTGGGGTTGGCAGCAGGCTATTGGCTCTTCCGGGACCGCACGTGCAGCTGCAAAAGTTGCGCAGTCGATGGGCTTCATGGAGGAGGGCATCACCTACGCGGCGGCGCTGGCGATCATTGAGCAGCTGATTGCCGCCCGGGATCTCGATCGTCTGCAACTAGCCGAGCTGAGTTCAGAACGATCTCCGGTATTCGCAGGCGGGATGGCCATCCTGGCCGAGGTCATGGAGACACTCGGGATAGAGCAGCTGCGGATCAGCGACGGCTCGCTGCGAGAGGGGCTGCTGTACGACATGATGGGCCGCTTGCAGCACGAGGACGCGCGCGATCGAACGGTTCGGGCGATCGAGCGGCGCTATCATGCCGATACCGAGCAAGCCGAGCGTGTCAAGCAGACCGCGCTGATGCTGTTTCGGCAGGTCCAGGAGCGATGGGGATTGGTCGACACGTCGGCTGAGCAGCTTCTGACGTGGGCGGCGCAGCTGCATGAAATTGGACTCGACATTGCGCATGTGAAGTATCACAAGCACGGCGCCTATCTGCTCGCTAACGCGGATCTGCCAGGATTTTCTCGCGCGGAACAGCAGCTGCTCGCTGTGCTCGTGGGTCATCATCGCCGCAAGCTCGAGGAGTTTCAGACTGGCGACCTGCCCGCGGAGCTGCGCAAGCCGGCTTTCAGGTTGACCGTGCTGCTGCGTCTTGCCGTATTGCTAAATCGCAGCCGCAGCGCGACGGAGCTACCGGACCTACAGGTGAGCTGTGGACCCCGCAAGTTGGAAATTCGTTTCCCCGAGGGCTGGCTCGCCAACAACCGGTTAACCCAAGCAGATCTGGAGCAAGAGGAAGGCTGGCTCAGCGCCGTCGCTTTCAAGCTGCGCTTCGGGACGTCTCCAGACCGCGACGGCTAGATCTGGCTTTGCTGTGAGTAGCGCGAGCTAGACCGACTCGGCGAGTTGCTTGAGCAGGCTGGTCTGCGCGCAGACGGGCTCATCGCCTTCCTGAAGAGCGGGCAGCCCATACTCACCATTGGCCTTGAGCTCCCACGCCTGGGTGTTATCGCCGAGATAGAGGTCGAGGTCTGCGATCAGCCGTTGCTTGATGGCGACGTCGAGGATTGGGAACATGATCTCTATTCTGCGGAAGAAGTTCCGATCCATCCAATCAGCGCTCGCGCAATAAACTTCTTCGTTGCCATTGTTATAGAAATAGTAGCAGCGCGAGTGTTCCAGAAACCGGCCCACGATCGAGCGAACATTGATGTTCTCCGATAGGCCGGGGATCCCGGGTCTGAGGCAGCAGATGCCGCGCACGATCAAGTCTACGTGGACGCCGGAAATGGAGGCTTCGTAGAGTGCGCGAATGATCTCCGGCTCGACGAGAGCGTTGACTTTGGCGACGAGGTAGCCTGTCCCGCCGGCAACCGCATGGCGGATTTCTCGCCTGATGAGCTGCAGCAGTCCGTCGTGCAGCGTAAACGGCGACTGGCGCAAGAGCTTCAACGGTGCTGTTTTGGTCAGGCTCGTGATCTGCATGAATACTTCGTGCACGTCCTTGGCAAGTTTCTCGTTGGCAGAAAACAAACCATAGTCGGTATAGGCACGAGCCGTCTTAGGATGATAGTTACCCGTGCCCAGGTGCACGTAGCGTTTGAGCCGGCCGGCTTCGCGCCTCACGATCAGCATCATTTTGCAATGCGTCTTGTAGCCGACCACCCCATAGACGACATGAGCGCCGGCCTCCTGGAGCTTGTTGGCCAGCTCGATGTTGGCGGCCTCATCAAAGCGGGCGCGAAGCTCGATCATGACCGTGACTTCTTTGCCGGACTTGGCCGCTGCGACGAGGCTCGAGACGATCGGAGAATCCGGCGTCGTCCGGTATAGGGTCTGTTTAATGGCGAGCACGCTCGGATCGGAAGCGGCCTTGTGGATGAGGTCCATGACCGGGCCGAAGGATTCGTAGGGATGATGCAGGAGCACGTCTTGCTTGGATATGACCGCGAAGAGACTCGACTTCACTAGCTGCTTTGGAATGCCTGGCGTAAACGGCGGATATTTCAGGTCCGGACGGTCGACCAGATCGTAAATCGCTAGCAAGCGATTCAAGTTTACGGGACCCTCGACCTGATAGAGGTCCGATGGAGCCAGGCGAAAGTGCTCGAGTAAATAGTCCGCCAGCGCTTCGGGGCAATCATGCGCCATCTCCAGCCGCACGGCTGCGCCGTACCTGCTTTCGAACAGCTCGCCTTCGATGGCGTGCATCAGGTCATCGACTTCTTCGTCGTCGATGTAAAGGTCGCTGTTGCGCGTCACCCTAAATTGATAGCAGCCATCGATGCTCATGCCGGTGAACAGTTCATCGACGAAAGCGTGAATCACCGACGATAAAAACACGAAGTCGGAGCCATCGGGAGCGCTGATCTCGCTTGGAAGCTTTATGAGCCGAGGCAAAGAGCGGGGCGCTTGAACGATCGCGCGTCTGCATAATCGGCCGAATGCGTCGCGGCCTTGCAGATTGACGATGAAGTTAAGGCTCTTGTTCAGAATTCGCGGGAATGGGCGAGTCGGGTCCAAGGTCGTCGGGCTCAGAACCGGCTCGACCTCGGCGTGGAAGTATTCTTGCAGCCACTGCCGTTGTGCCTGGCTCCATTGATCGCGGCGCTTGAAGCAAATGCCGGTCTCCTGAAGCGCTGGGATTAGCTCTGCATTCAGCACTCGGTACTGTTCTGCGACGAGCCCGATCGCTCGTTCGGAGATCGTGCGTAGCAACTCTGACGGGCTTAAATTATCGGGGCCTGTAGCAACTGAGCTGACCTCGACCCTCTGTTTGAGGCCCGCGACACGAATCTCGAAGAACTCGTCGAGATTGGTGGAGCAGATGCAGAGAAATTTCAGCCGCTCGAGCAGCGGTACGGATTCATCCCGGGCCTGGTGCAGGACTCGAGCGTTGAACTCAAGCTGCGCGAGCTCACGATTTACGTAGTATTCGGGAAGTCCGAGATTGGGTGTATCCATTGCGGGGGCTCAAGCATTGCGCCTGTTGGTCGAGTATACGCCACCGAGTTGAACGTGCTCGCGTGCACCCGTCACAGATGGCAGGTTGCCCGAAGCCCCTCGCAGCCGGGCACGCGCGAGCCATGCAAAGCCGGCAGCTTCGACCCATTCCGCAGCAATGCCGTGGGTATCGCTCCGCTCGACCACTGCAGGGTGGGTCAGTTCCTGTAGACGCCCGACAAGGGCAACGTTGCAGGCGCCGCCGCCGCAGAGAATCAGCCGCTGTGCCTTCGGCGCGCTCGCCGCAACCGCATCGGCGATCGTCGTGGCCGTGAGCTCGAGCAGCGTAGCCTGAACGTCGGCTGGCGACGCGGCCGAGCCGCTGTTGAGCGCATGTTCGAGCCAAGTCCAGTTAAAGTGCTCAAGCCCGGTCGATTTCGGCGGACGTTTTCGAAAGTAGGGATCCGACTGCAACGTTCTCAACAAACTTGCAACGACATGCCCGCTCGCCGCCCAGCCCCCCTTCGCGTCGTACGGGCCGTGGCCATGCCGGTGGCACCAGGCGTCCATGAGCGCATTGCCGGGCCCGGAGTCGAAGCCGATGACCTCTCGTCCCGGGCTGAGGCACGTCAGATTTGCGATCCCGCCAATGTTGACGATAACCCGATGCTCTTCGGCGCTGGTAAAGCGCCACGCATGAAATGCCGGTAACAGTGGCGCGCCCTGGCCGCCGACGGCGATGTCCATTCCGCGCAAGTCCGCAACTGTCGTGATGCCGGTGTGCGCGGCGAGCGTATTCGGATTGCCGATCTGAAGCGTGAAAGCCACAGGAGGTTCCGGCTGATGAAAGACCGTGTGGCCCGAGAAGCCGATCGCATTGACCTCGGATGCTTCGCATGATGCTTCTTTGAGCAGCGCGAGCACGCACTGTGCGGCAAACTCGCCGAAGAGCGTGTCCAGGCTGCCGAGCTCGCGCAATCCGGTGTTGGCATCTCGGATGAGCTCGGCGAGTGGCGCGGCAAGCGTATCGGGAAATGGCGTCGTTACGGCACGATGCAGCGTGCAGGTGCTGTCGCCGAGCTCGACGAGGGCGGCATCAATACCGTCCTGACTCGTTCCCGACATGAGGCCGACGTAGAGTTCAGCCATGCCGATGCCAGCTGTGTGTCGGCAGGTTCTCCGCGAGCGATGCGCGTCGGCGGGTTCCAAACAGCTTCTCGCCGCTTGCCGCCGTCCATATGCGCGCGGCCGCCCGGATCTGCGGGCTAGTTCGAGGCCGAGGCAAGCTGGGTGCTTCGATACAGGTCGAGTTGATGCCAGAGACCGGCGGAAATCGTCTCGAAGTCCTGCAGATACTCCTGGGGGACCGGGTCAGCCGGAGGTAGGGTCACGGTCCGAGGGTTGCGGTGTGCGCCATTGACGCGGTATTCGTAATGCAAATGCGGACCCGTCGCGAGCCCTGACTTGCCGACGTAGCCGATGACTTGGCCCTGTTTGACGCGCGCGCCGAGCTTTGGCGCTGCAAAGCGTGACAGGTGGGCGTAAAGCGTTGTGATGTTGCCGCCGTGCTGGAGAATCACGGTGTTGCCGTAGCCGCCGTTGACGCCGCGGAAGGATATTTTGCCGTCCCCCGCCGCTTGTACCGGCGTTCCGGAGCTTGCCGCATAGTCGACACCGCGATGTGCACGAATTGTGTTCAGCACCGGGTGGCGGCGGTTGGGGTTGAAGTTCGAGCTGATGCGCCTGAACTCCAAGGGCGCCCTAAGGAAGGCCTTGCGCACGCTGCGCCCGTCTGGCGTGTAGTAGCCGATCTCGCCGCTGGGATCGGTGTAGCGCGCCGCACGATAGAGTTTGCCCTGATTGATGAATTCAGCCGCGACGATTGAGCTGTCCTGCAGCTTGACGCCGTCGCGCCAGAGCTCATCGTAGACGACGGTGAACTCGTCGCCGGTGCGCACGTCCTGGATGAAGTCGATATCCCATTGAAAAATGCCGGCCATGTCCATGATGACGCCGCCGGAGACACCCACTTCTTGGGCAGCTTCGAACAGGGAGCTGCGGATGGTGCTGTGTGCGCCGGCCGCGCGAGTTTCCACCGGGTGTTCGATGAGGCCGGCAACGAAACCCTCAGGGGTTCGGGTGATGTTCAAGGTTGCCAGGCGGCTGATTTCGCGCGACAGGGCGATGATCGATCCGTCACGATGAACCACCTCGATCTTGTTGCCGGGTAGGAGCTTGACGAGATGCGCCCGCGCATCGTCCAGTGCGACCATTGCCGCGAGATCACTCAGGCTAAGCTCGTTGCGCCGGAACAGGCGTTCGAGGCTGTCGCCGGCTCCAACGACGAGTTTGGTCAGCACGGGCTGAGCGAGTTCCTCCTGGGGTGCCGCTGCTGCGGCCAGCGAGTCGGCGGCTGAGGGCTTCGGCAGCTCCAGTGGCATTCGTGCCGTCGCGCCGGCCGTGGCGATGGGATTGGCCAGCGGTGGAAGTATCGGGTCGTCCGCGCTGCCTGCCAGCACGAGGATTACGCCCAGCACCGGCACTACGAGCCCGACGACGAACCACGGCCAACGCGGTGCGCCAGCACCCGTCATCATCACCTGTTTATAGTCGTGGCGGATGCCGCCGGAGTAGTCTTTCACAAAGCAGCTACCTTTGAAGCCGGGGCTACTGTACCGATTTGGTTGCGAGCCGTCAAAGGTAATCCCTTTAAAGTCAGTAGACTAGGACGCGGTTAGCACTTTTTGAGCTTATCGCCTACCGCGCGCCGGTCGGTCTCCGCCAGGCAGCGGCGGGCGATCGAAAAATCGCCCGTGCAGCGGCTACCGGGCCGCCGTTCGGCGTACACTACGCGTCAACCATCCAGCTGACTGAGATCGCTGCGGCGATTTCGTGCCCCTTGCATGACGCGATCCGTTAACGAACAGTTACAGGAGCTTGGCCGCGGTGCCGAGGAAATCCTGCTCGAGAGCGAGCTCAAGGAGCGCTTGGCCGCTGGGCGGCCGCTGCGCGTCAAAGCCGGTTTCGATCCAACCGCACCGGATCTGCATCTCGGTCACACGGTGCTGCTCAACAAGATGCGCCAGTTCCAGGACCTCGGCCACGAGGCCATCTTCCTGATCGGCGATTTCACCGGAATGATAGGAGACCCGTCTGGCAAGACGGCGACCCGCCCGCCGCTGACGCCCGAGCAGGTCCAGGAGAACGCACGAACCTACGAGGCCCAGGTATACAAGATACTCGACCCGCAGCGCACTCGGCTCGAGTTCAACTCCCGCTGGATGGCATCGATGGATGCTGCAGGCCTGATTCAGCTTGCAGCCAAGCACACGGTCGCGCGCATGCTCGAGCGCGATGATTTTCGCAGGCGCTACGAGTCTGAGCGCCCGATTGCGATCCACGAATTTCTATATCCGCTCGTTCAGGGCTATGACTCGGTTGCTTTAAAGGCCGATGTCGAGCTCGGCGGGACAGACCAGAAGTTCAATCTGCTCGTCGGTCGGCAGCTGCAGCAGGCCTACGGTCAGCCGCCCCAGGCCGTGCTGACAATGCCGCTGCTCGAGGGGCTCGACGGCGTAAACAAGATGTCCAAGTCTCTGAATAACTACGTCGGAATCACGGAGCCCCCGGCCGAGATGTTTGGCAAGCTCATGTCGATCTCCGACGAGCTCATGTGGCGATACTTTCAGCTCCTGAGCTTCAGGCCGGTAGGCGATATCGAAGCGCTGCGAGCGCGGGCTCAAGGTGGCGAGAACCCGCGCGACATCAAGTATTTGCTCGCCGAGGAGATCGTTACTCGTTTCCATGACGCCGCCGCCGCCGCCCTCGCCAAACAGGAGTTCATCGCGCGGTTCCAGGATGGCGCCCTGCCGCAGGATATCCCGGCAATCGCCATCGGCGCGCCCGCTGAGGGTCTCGGTGTTGCCCACGCGCTCAAGTCCGCCGGGCTCGTCGCCAGCACATCCGAGGCGCTTCGTATGATCGCGCAGGGCGCGGTGCGGATCGATGGACAGCGTATCGAGGACCGTAAGCTCATGATAAAGACCGGGTCCGAGGCGGTGTTCCAGGTTGGCAAACGGCGGATTGCGCGTGTCAGCGTGACAGCTATCTAGGGTACGGTCGCGGGCGCTTGCATTAACCGATCCCGAGAAGATCGAAAACCGCTTGCAGGCGGTCTTGCGATGCGTATAATGCGTCGGCTCTCTGCTACCGAGATTCTACCCGTAAGCCGCTCCGATCCTCGCCCCTTAATAAGGCTTGGAGAGGACTTGGATCGCGAGTACAATTATCGGCTCGCCAGGCGCTTTGGTGTCTGGCACGCTCTTTAACAATTTAGCTCAAGCAACTTGTGTGGGCGCTCGCACCGGAACAACGGTGTACGAGCGTCAACTTAGGGGTGTTCTGCACCCTTAAGAAAAACGTTCAGGACTCAAAATCTTTAATATCAATTGAAGAGTTTGATCCTGGCTCAGATTGAACGCTGGCGGCATGCTTAACACATGCAAGTCGAACGGTAACAGGCCGAGTGATCCCTTCGGGGTGAACTTTGCGCTGACGAGTGGCGGACGGGTGAGTAATACGTGGGAATCTGCCCAGTAGTGGGGGACAACCCGGGGAAACCCGGGCTAATACCGCATACGCTCTACGGAGGAAAGCGGGGGATCTTCGGACCTCGCGCTATTGGATGAGCCCACGTCAGATTAGCTTGTTGGTAGGGTAAAGGCCTACCAAGGCAACGATCTGTAGCTGGTCTGAGAGGACGATCAGCCACACTGGGACTGAGACACGGCCCAGACTCCTACGGGAGGCAGCAGTGGGGAATATTGGACAATGGGCGCAAGCCTGATCCAGCAATG
>JAHEEM010000329.1 GCA_024640695.1 Rhodospirillaceae bacterium
ATTCCGTAGGGAAACGGATCGCCGCCGAAGCGCTCGCACATGTTGCGGGCGTAGGTCGCGAGCCAGGGCAGGGGATAGCGCGACACGGCGGGGTCGAGTAGGCGCTCCACGCTGCGGCGCTTCGATTCCAGAAACGCGTTATAAAGGTTGCGCGCAGCCCACGGATGCGAATCAAGAATAGACTTGCGCATTGCGATGATGTGCATGATCGGCCAAATTTTCGTGCGCGCGTAGTACTCTTCCTCCATCGACTGGTAGTCCGGATAGAGCCGCACGACGTCGGGATGGCCTTCGAGGAAGCAGGTCGGCGGACGCGCAATGATCGCGCAGTCGATCTCACCGGCAGCGAGCAATTCGCTCAAAGACTTATCTTTAACGCGGGTGAGTTTCAAGCCCTCGGGTAGGTTGAGCTCGACCTTCTCCTCGCGGCCTGGCGCATTGGCGCCCGCCTGATACCAATGCACATCGGTCAGCTTTACGCCCTTCTCGTTGTGCATCCAGCCGCGCATATAGACCGCGGCCGAATGAGCCCACTCCGGCGAGCCGACCTTCTTGCCTTTCAAATCCTCGACCGTCTTGATGCCGCTATTCTTATTGACGTAAAACGAGCTGAATCGGAACAGTCGCGAGCAGACTATGGGTAGACCGATGATGTCGGAGTTCTCGCGTGTCACCTGAGTTGTAAACTTTGCGAAAGACAGCTCCGAAAGGTCGAACTCACGGTTCGCCGTAAAGCGAGCAAAGCATTCGTGGTGGCCGAGCAGCAGCCAGTTCGGATCGATGCCCTCGGCTGTTACCATGCCGAGACGAAAATCACGAAAGTGGTCGTAGTCGGTCGTCGCAATGGCTAGTGGTAGTAGCGACACTGGTGTCCCTCAATGCTAATTCGCCTGGCTTGAATGATAGCGGAAATTCTTTGGCGGCTCGCGGCGCGTCAAGGGCATCTTTCGTGGTTCGCGCGCTGCGTCACGATCGTCGCGCCGATCGGCTGCTGATCCAGATAAGCGGGCGGGAGTTCCTGCGCCCGTGCGGCAGCACTGCGGAGCGCGAGCAACGGCCAGACTGACAGCACGGCAGTTTTGGCTTGCATCTTCTTCTCCTCAGCCGTGCCGCGCGGGCTCAAGCCGAATGGTACAGCAACAGCACAGCGGCACAGTACGCCTGCGGATCGTCTCGGGCCTTGTGCTATTCTGACGTCTACCCGTAAGCCGCGAGAACACCATAAAGAGTCGTGCCGGGTCAGAACCGACAGCGCAGGAGGATACTCAAGATGCCGAACCGCAGAGATTTCTTTAAATGTCTCGGACATACGACAGCCGGGTTGTACATGCTCGCGCACGGGCTCGAGGCGTCCGCGCAGGGTGGTCGCAAGGAAATCAGAGTCGGCGGGCGGCGCCTTAGTACTGTCGATATCCATGCCCATGCTGTGATTCCGCCGGTTGAGGAGGTCATCGGTGGCACCAGCCTCGGCGGCCGCGGCTATCCGGATTGGTATGTGCTTGGAGACCATCGTATCGCGGCCATGGACGAGCGCGGTATTGATGTGGCGGCAATAAGTATCAACACGTACTGGTGGTACGAGGCTGATCGCCGCCTTGCGGAGCGAATCGTGCGGGTGCACGACGAGGAGCTCGCCGCGTGGGTGAAGCTACATCCCGACCGCTTCGTGGCGCTTTCATCGGTGGCGCTGCAGCATCCGGAGCTTGCGGCCGAGCAACTCGAGTATGCGGTCAGCGAGCTTGGCGCTCGAGGCGCATCCGTCGGTGGGACGGTGCTCGGCGAGTCTAACGCGATCGCCAAGTATGATCCGTTCTGGGCTAAGGCCGAAGAGCTCGGTGTTCCGGTATTCATGCATCCGACCAATTCCGAGCAGGTGCTTCGGGAAGGTGGGCTGCCAGCGATCGGCAATCAGGGCAACATCATCGGCAATCCGCTCGAGACGACAGTGTTCCTGTCGAACATGATCTTCGAAGGAGTTTTTGATCGGTTCCCGGCTCTGAAGGTGTGCGGAGCGCATGGCGGCGGCTATCTGCCGTCGTATTTCGGCCGCACCGAGGTGGCCTGTGCGCGCGCAAACGCCAACTGCCAGAATCAGCGGCGGCCGAGCGCCTATCTCCGAGACAACATTCTGGCCGATTCGATGGTGTTCTCATCGGAGGCGCTGCGACATCTCGTTGCCGAGATGGGAGTAAGTCAAGTCGTCTACGGTTCCGATCAGCCGTTTCCGTGGCCCGATACCATGGATCTGATCGTCGAGGCCGATTTCTTGACGGATTCCGAGAAGGAAGCGATTCTCGGCGGCAATCTGCGGGACTTGCTGGGAATCGAGGGCTAGCGCGCACCGGGCTCGCTGCTCGGCACCGCACAGCAGGACGGCGGGTCGAGCCCGCTCTGCATGGTCTGTCTATGCGCGTGGCATGCTCGAATAATTCTCCACGTCGGCGTCCGTCCAATTGGAAACGTCGGTGACGCCGAAGAAGTTGAGCTCGATCATCACGCCATTCGGATCTCTGACGAACAGTTGGTAGAGCTCGGATTCAGGTAGATAGCGCGGCCGAAAGGGGATGCCGAGCAGCTTGAAGCGCTCTACCATGGTAGCCGGTTCCGTGGCGACAAAGGCGACATGATCGACAACGCCGGTGTTATCGGTCGCCGCATTTCTCGGCGACCCAAGATAGTACAGCTCGGCGTTTTCTACGCCATGCAGCGCGACATGCACGAGGGCTTTTCCATCGACGCCGAGCCAGTATCCGGGGAACGGAAAATCGGGTCGAGGTAATACGTCGAACCCAAGCACGTCGACGTAGAACACTCTTGTCGCTTCGATGTCTTCAGCGCGCACGAAGACATGGTTCAAGTCT
>JAHEEM010000121.1 GCA_024640695.1 Rhodospirillaceae bacterium
TCCTGGACGTCCTGGATGAGCTCGATGATGTCCAGCAGGTCTACTCGAATGCGGATATCCCCGCAGAGCTCCTCGAGGCGTTGGTTTGATGCGGCGCCGGCAGCTTCCGGGGTGAGAGACGCAGTCCGCATCCTCGGCATCGATCCCGGCTCGCGGCTCACCGGTTTTGGTATCGTCGACTCACAGGGCAGTAGCATCAAGCTTGTCGACTGCGGCACGATCAGCACCAGCGGTGACCACGCCGAGCGGCTGCGGAGGATATTCAATGAGATCGAGCGTCTCGTTGCGCGCCATGAGCCGCAGGAAGTGGCGGTCGAGCGCGTCTTCGTTCATCGCAACGCCGACAGCGCCCTGAAGCTCGGCCAGGCGAGGGCGGCGGCACTGTGTGCGACGTTCGGCTCAAAGCTGCCGATATATGAATACGCCGCGCGTCACATCAAGAAGGCCGTCGTTGGCCGGGGCGCTGCCGAGAAGGCCCAGGTTCAGCACATGGTGCGCTTACTGCTCGCCATGCAGGCGCTGCCGGCGCCGGACGCGGCGGATGCGCTCGCGGCGGCGCTCTGCCACGCCCACGAGCGGGGTGCGCAACAACTGATTAAGGCCGTTGCGGTGCGCTCTTGATTGGCTATCTCAAAGGGACCTTGGTTTTGAAGCGTCCACCTTTATTGGTGCTCGAGGTCGGCGGCGTCGGCTATGAGATCGAAGCGCCGATGTCGACGTTCTATGGGCTCCCGGAACCGGGCATGGCGCTACAGCTCGTGACGCATCTCGTGGTGCGTGAGGATGCGCACATTCTGTATGGTTTTGCCTCGGAGTCTGAGCGCGCTCTGTTTCGCAATCTGCTGAAGGTCTCTGGGGTCGGCGCCCGCATTGCTCTCGGCGTGCTGTCGGGGATCACGGTCGATGGTTTTCGGCAGTGTGTGGTCGATAAGGATGTCGCTACCTTGATTCGCTTGCCGGGCGTGGGCCGCAAGACTGCGGAGCGCTTGCTCGTGGAGATGGCCGACCGGCTGCCGAGCGATGCGGGCGGCGAGGACGGCGCGTCGGGACGCTCGGGCGCGGAGACCGAAGCCCACGGGGCGCTGTTGGCGCTCGGCTATCGGCCCGCGGAGGCTGTTAGGATGCTCAAGGACTTGGATACGACCCGGCTCGGCGCCGAGGACTTAATCCGAGAGGCGCTCAAGCGTGTTCACGAGCGGTAGCTGCTGCGTAAAGGCCTTGCGATGACAGAAGAAGCACGATTGGTTGCCGGGACCGGGTCGCAAGACGACGATCTCTTCGATCGTGCCGTGCGTCCGCGGCGCCTCGAAGAGTACGTCGGTCAGGCACGCGTGAAGAGCCAGATGCAGATCTTTATCACCGCTGCGCGCAACCGGGGCGAGGCACTGGATCATACGTTGATCTTTGGGCCGCCCGGTCTGGGTAAGACGACGCTGGCCCACATCATCGCCAACGAGCTCGGCGTGAATCTGCGCCAGACCTCGGGCCCTGTGCTCGAGCGTCCCGGCGATCTCGCCGCGATTCTGACCAACCTGGAGGCTCACGACGTGCTGTTCGTCGACGAGATTCATCGTTTGAGCCCGGTGGTTGAAGAGGTTCTGTATCCGGCCTTGGAAGACTTTCAGCTCGACATCATGATCGGCGAAGGCCCCGGCGCACGCTCGATCAAGCTGGATCTGCCGCCGTTTACGCTCGTCGGTGCGACCACGCGGGCGGGCTTGTTGACCTCGCCGCTGCGTGACCGCTTCGGTATCGTGCAGCGGCTGGAGTTCTACACACCTGACGAGCTCGCCAAGATCGTTGCACGGACAGCCTCGATCCTGCGGCTCGTGACCGATCCCGCCGGCGCACGCGAGATCGCTGCGCGTTCCCGCGGCACACCGCGAATCGCCAACCGACTGCTGCGGCGCGTGCGGGACTATGCCGAGGTCGTAGCCGAGGGCACGGTTGACCAGACCGTAGCAACGGCCGCGATGGACATGCTCGAGGTCGACCCGCATGGTTTCGACACGATGGATCGAAAATTCTTGCTCACGGTCATAGAGAAGTTCGACGGTGGCCCCGTCGGGATCGAGAACCTCGCCGCCGCCATCGGCGAGGAGCGCGGTACGCTGGAGGATGTCATCGAGCCGTTTCTGATTCAGGAAGGCTTTCTGCAGCGCACGGCGCGCGGTAGGATCGCGACGCGTAACGCTTATCAGCACTTTGGTCTGGAGCCGGCGCGCGCCCGATCCGCGGCGGGCGCGCCGGATCTGTTCGACTGATTAGGTGCCTATTGATGAACGAGTTTGTGCTGCCGCTGCGAGTTTATCTGGAGGACACGGATGCGCAAGGTGTCGTCTACAACGCGAGTTACTTTCGCTTTCTCGAGCGCGCGCGCACCGAGTGGCTGCGTGCGAAGGGTGTCGAGCATAACCGCTTACGCGACGAGCACGGTATCGTGCTCGTGCTGGCCGGGATTGAGGTGAAGTTTCGGCGGCCGGCATCTTTGGACGACGAGCTTTACGTATCCGCGGAGCTGTCCGGAGTGACGGGGGCGCGGTTCGTGTTTAGGCAGGAAGTTCGCCGCGACACAGCGGACGGCCCGCTGTTGTGTGAGGGCACGGCCGAAGTGGCCTGCATGGACGCCATGCAGCGGAAGCCTCGGCGCGTGCCGAAGGCGCTATTCAAAGAGTTGAACGTATGGATGTAGATCTTTCGATTGTTACTCTGGTGATGCAGGCGAGCCTTGTCGTCAAGATTGTCATGGGGCTGCTGCTGGCAGCCTCGATCGCATCTTGGGCGGTCATCATCGAGAAAAGCCGTATGCTGAAGCAGTCTATCGATGCTGCCAACAGCTTCGAGTCGCGGTTTTGGTCGGGCGGTGATCTCGCGACGATGTATCGCGAGCTCGCGCACAGCAATAAGCGGGTCGCCGGGATGGCCGGTATCTTCGAAGCAGGCTTTCGCGAGTTCGGGCGCTCGAAGAAGCAGTCGGGCGCCAACTCTGACAACATCATCGACGGCGCGCGGCGCGCGATGCGTGTGTCGCAGCTGCGCGAGGTCGATCGGCTCGAGAACAATCTCGCGTTCCTGGCAACAGTAGGGTCGACGAGTCCTTATGTCGGCTTGTTCGGCACCGTCTGGGGCATCATGAACTCGTTCCAGTCGCTTGGCAGCGTGCAGAGCGCGACACTTGCGCTTGTCGCGCCTGGCATCGCCGAGGCGCTCATTGCGACGGCAATGGGTTTGTTCGCTGCGATTCCAGCGGTCATCGGGTTCAATCGATTCGCCGATAAGGTCAGTCGTCTCGAGGTCCGATTCGATACGTTCACCGAGGAGTTCTCGGCGATCCTGCAGCGGCACGCCGGCCAAGTGGGAGAGGTATCGAAGTGAGTCGGAAACGCAAGCTCATGGGCGAGATCAACGTCGTGCCATATATCGACGTCATGCTCGTTTTGCTCATCATCTTTATGATTACCGCGCCGCTACTGACGCAGGGCATCACGGTTGAGCTGCCTAAAGCGGCGGCCGAGCCGCTTGATCCTGAGCTTATGCGGGACAATGATCCCTTGGTGCTGAGCATCGATCGCGACGGCCAGCTGTATCTGAACATCGGAGATGACGAGGAGGCGCCTATCGACGAGCCGACCGTGGTGGCGCGTGCAGCCGCGGTGCTTCGGCGCAATGCGGAGACGCCGGTGCTCGTCAAGGCCGATCAGGCCGTGTCCTATGGCCGCGTCGTGACCGGCATGGTGTTGTTGCAGCAGGCTGGGGCGGAGCGTATTGGTTTCATAACAGATCCGCCCGAAATTGAGGGCACGGGTCGGTAATTTGTAGTGTCGACGAAGGCTAAAAAACCGTCTCTGCTGCGGAGTCACTCGCGCGCGACCGTGCTGTCGGTGGGGTTCCACGTCGCGCTGATTATTGCGTTTACCGTGGGCGTGCGCTTTGCGCGCGAGCCGCGGTATCCGCCGGCAGCGGAGTCCGTTGCAATCGAAGCAACCGTGGTGGACGAGGCGTTCATTCAGCGGGAGATGGCGCGCCTCGAGGAGCAGGAGCAGGCCGAGGTGCTGCGCCAGCAACAAGAAGAGCAGCGTGCCCGCGAGCAGGCCGAAGCCGCGCAGCGTGAGCTAGAGGAGCGGCAGCGTCAACTCGAAGTCGCTCGTGTCGAGCAGCAGCGCCGTGAGCAGGAAGCCCTGGCCGAGCAGCAGCGCCGGGAGCAGGAAGCCCTGGCCGAGCAGCAGCGCCTCACAGACCTGCAGCGCCAGCGGGAGGCCGAAGAGGTTCGCCGTCAGGAGGCTGAGCAGCAGCGCATTGCCGAAGAGCAGCGGCTCGCACAGCAACGCGAGGAAGAAGCCCAACGCCAGGCAGAGCAGGAGGCGCAGCGGCAGCGGGAAGAGCAAGAACGTGTCGCCCGTGAGGCCGCCGCGGCCCGCCAGCGCGCCGAGATGGAGGCAGAGTTGCAGCGCTCGATGGCAGCCGAAGAAGATCGCCGCCGGGCAGAGGAGGCTGGCTTGCTTGACCAGTACGTGCGCCTGATCGAGGACCGCATTCAGCGCAACTGGATACGCCCGGCCACTGCCGGCGCGGGCCTTAAATGTGAGGTCAACGTGACCCAGATTCCCAGTGGCGACGTTATTGATGTAAGGGTCAGCACATGCAACGGCGATGCCGCCGTGGTACGGTCGATCGAGGCCGCTGTGCTGCGCGCTTCGCCTTTGCCGCAGCCGCCCGTACCGTCGCTGTTTAGCCGTAATTTGATCGTTAACTTCCAGCCGGATGAATAACCCAATGAATCTATTTGCGAAGCCTGAGCGTTGTGGATACCGGGTCCAATGGACCGCCGCGTTGCTCGCCCTCTCAGTGTTACTGTGCGGCAGTATCGCGACAGCGCAGCTGCGCATCGAGATCCGCCGCGGGGTCGAGCGGCCCGTGCCGATGGCGATCGTACCGTTCAGTTGGGAAGCGCCGCCGGGCACGCAGGTGCCGGTAGATGTCTCTGGTGTCATCACCGCTGATCTGGCCGGCAGCGGGCGTTTCGATCCGATCGCCGAGCGTGACATGGTCTCGCGGCCGACATTGCCTGAGCAGGTCGACATTCAGGACTGGCAGTTACTTAAAGTCGAAGTGCTCGTGATCGGCCGCGTGATTCAGGATGCTCCTGATCGCTACACCGTGATTTTTCAGCTCTACGACGTTCTGCGTGGCGAGCAGCTCGTCGGCTACCGTCTGACGACCCCAGGAGCGGACCTTCGACTTACCGCGCATCGTGTGTCGGACATGATCTACGAAGAGTTGACAGGTATTGCGGGCGTGTTCTCGACGCAGGTGGCCTACGTCAGCGAGCAGCGCGACAACGGCCAACAGCGGTTTCAATTGATCGTCGCCGACGCCGATGGCCACAACCCGCAGGTCGTCGCCGACTCTCCGGATCCGTTGATGTCACCCTCGTGGTCGCCGGACGGGCGCAGGCTCGCGTATGTATCGTTCGAGGGTAACCAGTCCGCAATCTACGTTCAAACGCTGCGCACTGGTCAGCGCGAGCGCGTTTCTGCCAGGGAGGGCATTAACGGCTCGCCGGCTTTCTCGCCCGTTGGACGGAGACTCGCGTTGACGCTGTCGCGTGACGCGGGCAACCTCGATATCTTCATGCTCGATCTCTCGACCCAGGTGCTCATTCGCCTGACCAATAACCCGGCCATCGACACGGAGGCGACGTGGGCGATGGACGGCCAGTCTTTATACTTCACGTCTGATAGATCCGGCGGCCCGCAGATTTATCGCGTCGACGCACGCGCGGGCGCGCAGGCGGAGCGCGTGACTTTCGAGGGGAGCTACAACGCGCGAGCGCGCGTGTCGCCCGACGGTCGCCAGCTCGCCGTCGTGCATCAAGACCGCGGCAACTACCGAATTGCCGTCGTCGATCCCCGCACGGGGCTGACGCAGGTGCTCAGCAACGGCGCGCTGGATGAGTCGCCCAGCTTCGCGCCGAACGGTGCAGTCATTATCTATGCGACTCGTGACGCCGGCCGCGGGGTATTATCGTCTGTCAGCATCGACGGCCGCATCCAGCAGCAGATCGCGACGGACGCCGGTGACGTTCGGGAGCCTGTATGGTCGCCATACGCGCGGCCCTAAGTTAATATGATTTCTTGTATTATAGGGCTTACTGTTTGTTTTAACTCCTTATGAGGATCTCCCCCATGCCTAGACAGATGCTCGTCTTATTAGCCGCAGCCTTGGCGCTTGGCTTGACGGCCTGCGGCGGCAATCGTGCCACGCAGCCTATTACGGGCAGTTCGAGCCCGGTGATGGGCGAGGGCGGCTCGGGTTCCGGTGCCTCTACAGCAGGTACCGGGGGCGCTGGGGGGCCTGAGATTTTCCGTGAGGTGCCCGGTGAGGGCGCGACGGGTCCGTTGTCGCGGCTGGTGATCTACTTTGACTATGATCAGAGCGACTTACGCTCCGAATTCAATGAGGTGCTGGCCGCCCACGGCGGGTATCTCGCAGCGAACGGCGGCGCGCTGTTGCGGCTCGAGGGTCATGCCGACGAGCGCGGTAGCCGAGAGTACAATATTGGGCTTGGCGAGCGGCGCGCTCAGGCTGTCCGGCGCGCGCTGTTGCTGCAGGGTGCCGCCGCAGAGCAGCTCACGACCATCAGTTATGGCGAGGAGCGTCCGGCCGTGTTCGGCAGCGACGAGGAGTCCTACAGTCTCAATCGCCGCGTCGAGCTTGTCTATCGACAAGTGAACTGAGCAGCTGATCTTAAGAGGTGAAACATGGCAGTCACGGTTAACCGTTTGTTGCGTCTCGTCCCCGCCGTGGGGCTCATGCTTGCGGGGTGTGCGACGACGACGCCGCCCGCTCAGGATCCTGTGCTGCTGCGGCTTACGGATATGGAAGCGCGACTGATCCGGATGGAGCGTGTCATCGAGAACCAGAGCCTGATCGAGCTGGCGACGCAGGTCGATCAGCTACAGGCGCAGACACAGGAGTTGCTCGGGCAGATCGAGACGCTACGGTTCGAATCCGAGAACGCGGGCAATCGCCAGCGCCAGCTCTACCTCGACGTCGATCAGCGGCTGCAATCCATGGAGCAAAATCAGACGCGGCTCGCAGAGCTGCCACCAGTCGCCGTGTTCGATCCCGCCGACGCTACGGCAGCGCAGGCTCAGGACAGGCCCGTCGTGTCGGGCAGCGACCAGGACAATTATCAAGCGGCGTTCGATCTGCTCAAGAATGGGCAGTACATGCAGTCCGCAGAGGCTTTCAGGCAATTCCTGGTCGTGTTCCCCTCGAGCCCTCTTGCGGACAACGCGCAGTACTGGCTCGCGGAAACGTACTACGTGCAGCGCCAGTTCACGACAGCATTGCCGGCGTTCGAGCTCGTGGTCAATAGCTATCCGAATTCGATCAAGCTGCCCGATGCGCTGCTCAAGATCGGTTTCTGCAACTACGAGCTCAAGCAATGGCCGGCTGCGCGGGCAGCGCTCGAGCGCGTCGTGCGTGAATTTCCTGACACCACCGCCGCCCGGCTAGCGACGCAGCGCCTGGAGCGCATGGCGCAAGACCAGGTCTGACAGTGGCCGCGGTTGCCGACCAGCGGGAGCGCCCGGATCGGCTGAAGCTCACCGAGACCTTCGTCTCGCTGCAAGGCGAGGCGCTTACGAGCGGCGTACCGACAGCGTTCATTCGGCTGACGGGCTGTCCGCTGCGCTGCGGATACTGCGATACCGCATACGCTTTTACCGGAGGCGAGTGGCGCAGCTTCGAGAGCGTACTCGGTGAAGTCGCAGCCTTCGGGGTCACGCACGTATGCGTAACCGGGGGTGAGCCGCTCGCGCAGCCTCGTTGCCTGAAGCTGCTTAAGGCCTTGTGCGATGCCGGCTATTCCGTAAGCCTCGAAACGAGTGGCGCGATGGATATCGCTGCGGTCGACTCGCGCGTGAGCCGGATCGTCGATATCAAGACGCCCGGCTCCGGCGAAGCCGAGCGCAATCGCTGGGAGAATCTCGCGCTGCTGTCGGCGCACGATGCGGTCAAGCTCGTGATCACCGACCGCACCGACTACGAGTGGGCGCGCGAGTTGCTGCAGCATCGCCCGCATGTGCCATGTCCGATCTTTTTCTCGCCGAGCTTCGGCGACCTGCCGGCGGAGCAGCTCGCCGAGTGGATTCTCGCGGATCGTCTGCCGGTGCGCTTGCAGCTGCAGCTCCACAAGCTGCTGTGGGGCGAGGCGCGGGGACGTTGAGCGCTGCCGAGACTGGGCAAGCCAAGGCGATCGTGCTGCTGTCCGGCGGCCTCGACTCCGCTACGGTGCTCGCCATTGCCAAGCAGCGCGGCTACGACTGCTACACCCTGAGCTTCGATTACGGTCAGCGCCATCGCGCCGAGCTTGAGGCCGCGGCGAACGTAGCCGCAAGCCTCGGAGTGGCCGAGCATCGCGTGATGGCCATACCAATCGGCTCGTTGGGCAGTTCGGCGCTGACGGACGTTGCGATCGCCGTGCCCGAGGAGGGCGGCGACGGAATTCCGGTTACCTACGTGCCGGCTCGTAATACGGTGTTTCTTGCGCTCGCGCTGGCCTGGGCGGAAGTGCTTGGTGCCGAGGCGATCTTCATCGGCGTCAATGCCGTCGACTACTCTGGCTATCCCGATTGCCGGCCGGAGTTCATCGCGGCGTTCCAAGAGCTCGCACGACTCGCGACCAAGCAGGGCGTGGAAGGGGCTGCCGTGTCTATCGAGGCGCCGCTTGTCGATTTGACGAAGGCCGAGATCATTCGGCAAGGCGCAGCGCTCGGCGTCGATTACGGGCTCACGGTGTCGTGCTATCAGGCGGGTGCAGACGGCACTGCCTGCGGACGCTGCGATGCCTGCCGTTTCCGCCGTGAGGGCTTCCGCGCAGCTAGGATCGACGATCCGACGCGCTATCGGTGCTAGCAGAGGCGCCTTGCGCCCCGTCGTCGTTGGTCAAACTCACGGGCACTCCATCGCGAAGCGGCCCCATGAGTAGTCGGCTACGGCGTGACTGCCCGCATTTAAACGTGATCACCGCCCGGTCACCGCAGGTGCAGCAGGTTTGTGCTCGGCGGGGCATCGGGTATCATGCATTCCGTCGTGATCTGCAGGTAGCCCGAGAAGCTGCCAAATGGATTCCGAACTCGTGGGCCGTTAGCTCAGTTGGTAGAGCACCGGACTTTTAATCCGATGGTCGCAGGTTCGACCCCTGCACGGCCCACCAAAATTCAATAGCTTGGATACTGTTAACTACTAGGTAGTGTGGGATATCCCGCCAAGTGTGGGAAATAATGGTCATCTCAGCGGCTTCACTCGAGTTGGTTTGCGCCGGTAAACTCGCTTTGTGATCTCTGGCGAGGAGTGTCCCAGTCGTTCCGAGCTTTCCATCAGATCCGCCCCGTCGCTGGCGCTCTTGGCCCTCAGGTCATGGAAGTGAAATCGTTGCTCTAAGCCTTTTCCCATCGCTTTGGCCATCGTCCTCTGCCATAGGGTCGAGAACCCGCTCTGAGTAAATGGCCTTCCTTGCTTAGTGGCCACTATGAACTGTCGAACCTGCGGTCTGATCTGCTTTGCCTTCGCGATTACGTCCCGAAGATCCGCAGACCACTCAACAATTAGTTTTCTCGGGGCGCGTCTTGCTGTTTTCGCGCGCGTGTAATGGATACCATCGTCGCGGATATTTGAGCGGGTGAGGCTCAGAATATCGCCGCGAGCAAGTCCTGTGAGGACTGCGAGATCCATTGCCACCTGGATAACCGGTGAGGCTACGCTGTAGACGATGCCATATTCCCAATCTTCGACGTAACGGTCCCTCGGCGTTACGTGGAATTTCTTAACGTCTCTAGCTGGATGGACCGTGCAG
>JAHEEM010000330.1 GCA_024640695.1 Rhodospirillaceae bacterium
CATCCGCAGGCCGAAAAACTCGCTTGCAGGCATCCTTGCGATCGCAGCGTTGCTCATAATCCCTCTCACTCTCATTTCCGTTTCAGTGGCGGCTTGCCCGCGTCGGGCGCGGCGGCCGAAAACTCGTGCCTTCGGAAATTAGACGGGAGCTTGGTGCGGAATCATTCGCTCACGGCCTTATGTCAGGTACGTGCTTGATCGGGCGGGCGCGGCGTTTTGCCAAGGGCAGGTAGAGAGCGGCGGGGTGGACGTCGCGGGGAGTCTCTCGATGACTCGCTCTTGCCGATGCGCGACGAGGTGGTCTCTGCGTCTAGCGTTCGCCCGGCGCGAAGCGCCAGAGGATCCCGACGTTCGGCACGACCGACAACCAATAGTCAGTCTCGGTCACAAGGCTCGCGGGCAAGCCCGCGGCGTTGAAGCCGACGTCGTAATCGATGCAGCAGGGATTGTCGCGTGCGAACACGTTGAGCACGGATACGTACCACTCGAGCTCGCTGCGCTCGAGTCGAACCTCGCGGCTCAGCCGCAGATCGACCGAGCCGAATTCGCCGAACTCTCGCCCGTTGAACCCGCCGGCGACGAGCTCGTCGTCGACGAGGCTCAAGGTGCTGATCGGCCAGCCGGAGTGCCAGGTCGTCGTCAGCGCGAGATTCCATACGTCGCCCATCCGTATCGCGCCGCCTTTGAGCGACCATGGTTCTTCCCAGCTGCGCGCAAGGCGGCTGTCGGTAAACAGGTCGTAGCTTCTCGCGCGTGTGAGGCTGCCCCACCACCGCCAGCGCCCGCGCTCGCCGTCGGCGCTGAGCTCCAGGCCCGTCGACTCGCCTTTCAGAGGCGCGATCGTGATGCGATCAGGCAGCAGCTCCGGCAGCAGGGTCAAGCGCGCGAACAGATTCTCGCTGCGCGGTTGCAGCTGCTCGATCTCCTTACGATACGCCTCCAGCCGCAACGACGTGCCGTCGCCGAGCACGTACTCCAGGCCTAGGACGTAGTGCTCGGACTCCTGCGCCGGCAGAAAGCTGTTCAGCCCATTGTTGATCTGCAGCTCGTCGAGGCGTTGGGTCTGAAAGTACTTTCCCCAGGAACCGCGCAGTCGCAGCCGTTCGCTCAGATCGAACAGCACGTTGACACGCGGGCTCGTCTGGTCGTCGTTGAGATAGTCCTGGTCGTCCCAGCGCAGCCCGAGCTCGGCCGTGACTGCCGGCAGCAGCCGCGTTCGATAGCTCACGTACAAAGATCTATGGTCTCCATCGAAAGATGCATCCGCGGCGATATTAGCCTCGGTTTTGAGCAGGGGAGCGGCAATAGAAATCGGTAACGTGTCCGAGATCGACGCGGCGTAACGATAGGTGGCGCTCGAGCGGCGCAGCTCCGCGCCCCAGCTCAGCAGATGGTCGTCATCGAGCAGATACGTCCAATCAGCCTTGAGGGCTGTGCTGTCGAACAGGCGGTTGTCCGTCAGCTTGCCCGTGCTCGTAACGGGATCGACGATGGCGCCGACGCGCTCGCCCTGAAGCTTGGTCACAGACATCAGATAGCTGGCACTGAGATTCGCGCCGCCGTAATCAGCGCGCGCCCACACATAGGTGTCGTCATAGCTGGCGTCAGCTCGCGCAATGGTGGACTGGTTCAGCGTGATCTCGTCTTGGAGCGCGAGCAGACCGGCGCTAAACGACCACTCTGCGTTGAGGTCGTAGCTGACCTTGCCAAAGGCATCCATATATCCGGGGCTGCCCAGGTCCGGGTTGCCAGCCTCGATGAGCAGGTCGAGATTGCCGCGCCGCAGCGAGCTGAGCCAGGCACCGCGGCCATCGGCGAAGCTTCCCGAGCTTAGAAACGAGCTCGTGAACAGGCTCGCGCCGAGCTCGACCACGGGCGGACCGGTCGGCTCGATCGTCCGCATCTCGATCACGGCGCTCATGCGATTGCCGAACTGCGCCGGAAAGGCGCCCGTGTAGACGGTCATCGAGTCGACGATGTTCGGAGCGACGCTGCTGAACAGGCTCTGGAAGTCTTTGAGGTGATAGGGATTGAATAGCTCGATACCGTCGAGGAGCAGCTGTGCCTCGTTCGATGTGCCGCCGCGTACGTTGATCTGCGAAGTAAAGCCGCTGCTGGTGAGCCCCGGCAGGCCATGCGTCGCCCGCAGCGCATCCTCACCGAGCGTCGGCGTGTTCTCCAGTTGGAGGCGGTCGATCTGCGAGGTCGATGAGCCGACCTCCCGCGATAAAGCATAGCGGCTTGCGCTGACGACGATTTCCTCGATCGTGGGGGGGCGTATTGCGAAGCCGGGCCGCGACGGTGGTTCGTCGAGTGCGGGGCGCGCCACGCTTTGCTGCGGATCTCTGATGACCAGCCAGCTGCTCTGAGGGCCCGCTTCGAGTGCAAGCCCGTAGGGCTCAAGAATTTCTCGCAGACGTTCAACGGGCGACTCGGCGGCGGGCTCCTGCTCCGCGCGCATTTCGCCGGTCAGCAACTCGCTGCTGTAGATGATCGCGATGCCTGCCTCGCGCAGCTCAGCGATGAGGTCGACAAGCCGCCTACCCGCAACTGAGGCAGCGTCCTGCGCGGCTATCGGGAGGGAGAAGCAAAGTGCCGCCGCGATCATGGGCCAGCTGCATGTGGCCAGTGGACGGATCGGCGGCACGCGAGCCTACCCCGGTATCACGCGCGGCTGCGAGGCGGCCTTTGCGGCAACGGGCACGCGCGGCACGGACAGATCGGACCGTGCCGAGTCGTGCTGCAAGTACTGACCGCGGTCGGGCGACGGGCGCGTTCCATGATCTGGGGTGTCGTAGAAAGATTCGCGACTCATGCGGGATGTTGGGATGGGCTCAGGAACCGAGC
>JAHEEM010000331.1 GCA_024640695.1 Rhodospirillaceae bacterium
TTTCCAGGGCTTCCGGAGCAGGAAACCGAAGTCGATGCCAGTATCCAGGGCCGATTTATCTTTGACACGCGTGACTCGGTGGGGCTGCCGACTCGCGGCGCGTTTTTCAACGGCCGCTGGGTACGCTCGGGCGCGGCGCTCGGCGGCGAGCAGGACTATGAGCTGCTCGAGGCCGTCTACGGGCAGGCCTTCAGTTTTCGCGGCGATTCCTTGAGTTTTATTATCGGCGGCGCCGAGACGCTGAGCGGCCAGCTCCCTATCACACAGCAAATCCAGATTGGCGGAATTCGCACGTTCCCGGGCCTAAAGCCTGGAGAGCTGCGCGGAACAAGCTACCGCTTTGCCAGCACGCGCTACTCGTGGCTGCTGCGGGAACTGCAGCCCTTGTTGGGGCAGGCGCTATACGCGGGCGTAAGCTTACAGGCGGGCCGCGTGGGCGGCCGGATCGACGAGTCACCCGAGGATATCGGACCGTTCTTGCTGTCTCTCGGTCTCATCGACAAGAACAGCTGGGAACTGCAATTCACCGTCGGTCGACCCGTCGACGAAGGGTCGATTCTGGACGAGCTACACTAGCGCCCAGTGCCCGAGCCCCCTTGAAAGCGAGCGCAGCAGCGCACCTATAACGCGCTACTCATGACGAGCTGCCGTGAGCGACTATGGGTATTATCCAAAGTGACCGCAAAGCAGGGGCGGTTACTGGACCACAAAAAGTTTTAGGAGAGGCTTTTGCGCCGCGGCCGAGATGTTCCCGTATAGTTAGGAGGTGACGGGACCGTCACCGATCAGAACTGGACCCATTCATTGGAGTGGTGGCGAAGGATAGGCGGGACTAGTAGACCGCGGACCTCGAACTGACTACCGATGTCGGACAAATACTTTCTCAATCCGCTCGATTCAGCGCTGCTCGACTCATTATTCGAGCAGATCGTCGTCATCGACAAGTTTGGAAAAATCATTCAGTCCAACCGCGCGTGGCGGGAATCTGCCCGGCTGCGCGGCGCGAAAGCAGACGCTGTCTCGGCGGGAGCTTCTTACCTTGACGTCCTCGAGAAAGCGGCACGTACAGACGGCGCAGTTGCCCGCATTCTCGAGGGGATCAAAGGCGTGCTCGACGGCGCCATAGCCCAATTCGACGAGGAGTACGAGTGCACAAGCGAGGCCGAGTGCTGTTTTTTTTTGCAAAGAGTTACTCCTCTCAAGCATCCTATCGGCGGCGCCGTTATCGCGCACCTGAACGTCACCAACCAGAAGCTTGCGGAAAACGATCGCGACGCGCGGCGCATGGAGTTGGAGCGTGCAACCCGTTTCTCCACGATCGGGCAGCTGTCTGGCGCCATTGCGCACGAACTCAGTCAGCCGCTGGCGGCAATACGTGCTAACGCGCAGGTAGCTAGGGCAGCGATCGACAAGGACTTGTCGATTACTGAGATCGGGGCCATTCTCGAAGATATCGAGATAGATTCCGGGCGGGCCGCTCTGATAATCAACCGTCTACGAGATCTGCTTGGCCACCCGAGCCCCGGGCTCGAAATCGTCGATGTGAACGATGTCATCGAAAATACCTTGACTCTCTGCAGTCGCGAGCTTTCAGCGCATGATATCCGTCTCGTTCTCTCGCTCACACGAGAGCTGCCGCCGATTAGAGGAGACTCGATCGGGCTGCAGCAGGTCATTCTTAACTTGGTTATTAACGCGTGCGAGGCGATGGCTTCTGCTGAAAAGCTTGAGCGCAGGTTAGAAATATCCACTCTTAGAAAAGATTCGAAGCGCCTAGTTGTTGTCGTTGCAGATTCGGGTCCGGGCTTGTCGAAAGAATCTACCAATAGGCTCTTCGAACCGTTGTTCACGACCAAAGACGAAGGAATCGGTCTGGGCCTGTTCGTCTCGCGGTCGATCGTCAATGCGCACGCTGGGATACTTTCTCTCGCGAGCCGGGAATCCGGAGGCGCTGTCGCGGAGATCGAGCTGCCTATCAAAGAGATCGCAAGCTAGCGCTGTAAATTGAGATCCTCGATTGAATGCGAGCAACGGCGTCGAACGCTTCCGCGCATTTCGATGAGCGGGTCTGGAGGCGGTATTTTCAGCGCCGGTTCGGATGACTCTTGCCTCCCCGAACCCGTTACGTTTCGGCGTGGCTGCGGACTGTCCTGCATAAAGCCGCTTGAAGGCATCAGTTTAAGTTGTTGGTCGAAGCTCGGTGATGGCGCGGACGGAATCGACCAGCCGCTGTAGATCAACTGGTTTGGCTAGGTAGTACCTGACGCCGAGCGAGCGGCATTCCTGCTCGGCTCGCAACGCGTGCGCCGCCGTAAGCACCACGACTGGCGGTGCGTTCTCGATAGTCGCGAAGTGGCGTAGTAGATCGAGTCCAGTCATGCCTGGCATCTGCAAATCCAAGACGACGCAGTCCGGTGGTGGTGACGTCTCGAGCGACTCGAGCAGCGCGGTAGCCGAAGAAAACGCCTCGGCATGGAATAACTCGAGCCGAAACAGGCGCAGCAACGCTTTGCGCACTGATTCCTGGTCGTCGACGATCGCGACGCTCCTGCTGGGCGGTTCCATGACGTCAGTAAGATCACACCGCGTCCGTGCTGTCGCAATGGGACTTTAGTCCCTGGGTCTCTAGGTGGGGTGAGGCCCGGGCGTTCGCTAAACCGGTTCGACCTCGGCGATACGCTCCGCGAGGCGGGCGAGCTTGGCAACCGACCGCACACGCATTTTCTGCATCATGCGCGCACGGTGAACCTTGACGGTTTTCAACGTAATCCCGAGTTCACTCGCTATCTGCTTGTTCAAGTAACCTTCGACGACATAGCCGTACACCTCACGCTCGCGAGGCG
>JAHEEM010000332.1 GCA_024640695.1 Rhodospirillaceae bacterium
GGGCCTGCTTTTCGTATTGAGCACATTCTCCTACCTCGTCGACTACTTCGAGTTTCAGGGGTATCTGCGCTGGTCGTTGATTCTGATCTTCATGATCTTGAAGGCCGGCTTTATCGTCGCGATCTTCATGCACATGGCCTGGGAACGGCTTGCGCTGATCTACGCGATCATTGGTCCGCCGGTGGTGTTACTGCTCTTGATCGGCTTCATGGCCATCGAAGGCGACTACACCGTGCTGACGCGGCTGAATTACTTCGGCGCGGATGCGACCGTGTTTGCCGAGCACGGCGAGACTGCCGAGCACTGACGAATAATCACGCACTGCGGTGATAAATAAACTAGAAGGGGTTCGCTAATGGTGGGTATTACGGCGTTTGTGGTTTTCTTGATTCTCTGGGCCCTGGCCTGGCGGTTTCAGATCAAGCTTGCGTTCGGAATCCTAATTGGATTGGTGATCGGAGGACTGCTCGGCCAAGTTCTGGGCCCGTATAACAGCATCGACGAAATACCGATCTGGCTGCCACCTGCGCCGTTCATCTTCATAGTGACCGTATTGTTCCTATACGCTTTCGTCGCCTGGTACGTACTGGACTACAAAGCCAACAGGAAATAGAGCCATCGCGACGCGCGGCGGCCGCTTTGGGCCGCCGCGTACCCTCGCCCTCGACGCTGCAAGGCCTTCGATTGTCAGCGTAATTTGTTCGATCAAGTCGCTTCCATCAACTCAGAGCTAACGCCCGAGGCACGCTGGCTGGCTGCCGTAGCCATCCGGGTTTCCCGGCGCGAAGTCTTTATCGAAGAGCACGAGGCCGCCCATATATAGGCCGATCTCATAATTCGCGAACTCCGTGGGCTCGCCGTCCAGCAACGCAATCCCGGGAAATCGATAAGTGATCCAGCGAATCCACCAGCCGACGCTGCCGCCAGGCAGCGCCCGATAGGTACGCCGGATTTGCGTCACCTGGAAGCCCTCTCCGTCGCCATCCGTCGCCAATGGCATCCCGAAGGTCACTTCGACAACATCGTAGCCCGGCACATCAAGCCGTAACCTGAGCTCTGAGGCACGGCACGCGCTGCGGACCTTCGCGAGCAACGCAATAGTCTCCTCGAGATTTCCGTCACGCGATGTGCGTAGGCGCTGGTACTCGCCGTTTGTCAGCCCGACATAAGGATTCGCGGGCGTCGAGAATAGACTAAATTGCCCAGCCATCATGCGGTCCCAATCCAGCGCCAGGAGGCTGTCGAGCCTGTCGCGCAGGCAAACGCCAGCCTCGCAATACTGCGCCGCCTCGTATCGCCAATTCGAGACGCCGCTCTGCAGGCAGATCTCGGCACCGCAGTCTCCCACAGCAATCGGATCTGACTGCGCCTCAGCGGCGCGCTGCTGAAGAGTTAAGACGATGAGCATCAGACAGCCGGCTTCGCTGGCTCGCTGCCGCGTTCTTCGGCCCTTGATCGACGAGTGAGAGGCGCTCTGCATGCCGGACACTATATACCTAGAGGTGAGAGTATGGCTGTTCGACCGGGTACCTCAGCGAACTGCCCGAGGATCGACGATCCCGAGTCGATAGCCCGTGTGCTTGAGTCAATCCGCTGCGTACCCCAGACTTAACGCCCGGAGATCTTCTGAACCAATCGGGGCTTGGATGTCTTGTAAACACGCTGCTTATCGTCTCGCTGGAATTTTGGTAGCGCTCGCTGTAACCATCCACAACAGCGAGGCGCAGCCGAACCCCTACGTCGAGGCTTCTGACTGGATAGGGCCGCCGGAGAACCGTCCAATGGGCGCGGTCAGCTCGGTCTATACCGATGCTGACGGCAATGTCTGGCTGGCCGAACGCTGCGGTGCGAACAGCTGCGTCGATCGTGACAACTACGCGCCGATCCACATGTACGATGCGTCGGGTCGATGGATCAAAAGTCTCGGCAAGGGCTTGCTCGTCTGGCCGCACGGCATCTATGTCGATGCGAGCGGCAACGTCTGGGTTACGGACGGACGTGGCGACGGCCGGCGCGGGCATCAGGCCATCAAGCTCAGTCCCGATGGCGAGGTACTCATGCGACTCGGCGAGGCCGGCATCGCAGGCAGCGGGATCCACCAATTCAACGGGCCCACCGACGTCGTGGTCGCAGCTAACGGAGATATCTTCGTCAGTGACGGCCACGAGCCGGAATCGAACAATAGAATTGTAAAGTTCTCCGCTGACGGGCGTTACTTGATGAGCTTCGGCACGAGTGGCAAAGCGCCCGGGGAGTTCCTCGTCCCCCACGCTATCGCCATCGATTCGCAAGGCAGGTTACTCGTGGCCGACCGAGAGAACGGCCGCGTGCAGGTGTTCGACCAGGAAGGACGTTTCAGCGCGGAATGGCCCCAGTTCGGCCGCGCCACCGGCCTCTACGTCGGTGCCGATGACACCTTGTACGTATCCGACAATCAATCGAACGCCGTGACGAATCCGGGCTGGGTGCGCGGGATACGCGTCGGAGACGCACGGGATGGCAGCATATTCGCGTTTATTCCTGACACGGCATTCGACCCGGACGTATCGGCCGCGACCGGAGCGCATGGCGTCGCCGCGAATGCTTTCGGAGACATCTTTGGTGCCGAGGTCGGCGCAACGACCGTAAGGAAATACTCGCGGCCTTGACATCCGTCGACCTCATGTGGCGGGAAAGGCTCTCACAGCTCGGCGGCTTGCCGTTCTCTAATCGTCTAAGGGTCAGTCAATGAGATACCTGCTGCTTCCATTGTTTGGGCTACTGGGCACAGCCAATGCGCAGGCGCCCGCCCGTGACAGCTATCTCGGCGTCGGCCTCGGAGCGCTCGCCTACGAGATTCGG
>JAHEEM010000122.1 GCA_024640695.1 Rhodospirillaceae bacterium
ACCGTGTCACGGGCGAGCCCTTGATCGGTATCGACGAGGTGCCCGTGCCGCAGGAGTCGCGCCAGGCCACCGCTGCGACGCAGCCGATCCCGCAAGGCGAGCCATTCAAACCGCAGACCATCCCCGTGCCGCCCGAGGGTTACACGTTGCCCTACGACGACCACGTCTTCGTGCCGTTCTGGACGGAGCGTGTCATCGGCTCGCGCGGCGGTGCGAACTGGCCGCCGAGCTCCTACGATCCCGAGCGCGCGCTCATGTTTGTGTGTGCGAGCGATCGGCTGTACTTCTACGAGGTGGAGCCGGAAGCGACCGACGATCCGCCCGGCGGTGAGCGCTACATGGGCGGTCGCTTCGGCGGCGCGTCCGGTGTGGCGTCATACGGTGTCTTCACCGCGATGGACGTCAAGACCAACACGGTTGCCTGGTGGCAGCGCTGGCCGGATCGCTGTTACTCGGGTTCAATTGCGACCGCCGGCGGGCTCGTATTTGTCGGCCGCAGCGACGGCCGCCTCATGGCGCTGGATTCCGACACGGGTCAAGCGTTATGGGAGTTTCAGACCGGCGCCGGAGTCAATGCGACGGCGGCGACGTTCATGCACGAGGGCGAGCAGTATGTTGCAGTGCTCTCGGCCGGCAACGTGTTCGCAGGCTCACCGCGCGGCGACAGCGTGTGGCTGTTCGCGCTGAGCGGCACGATGGATCCGGTTGCGCCGGCAGGGCCTGCTACGATGAGCGAGATCGGCCCGCCGATCGGTACACCGAACATCGAAACCGGTGCCGCGCTGTTCGCGCAGGCCTGCGTGGCTTGTCATGGGGAGAACGGCGAGGCCGGCCACGTTGCACCGCCGATCACCCGCGGTCTGTCGCTGGGTCAAGTCGTGAGCCTTATCGCCAACGGCCGTAACGAGATGCCGAGCTTTTCGGGCACGTTCGACTCCAACCAGGCGCGCGATATCGCCGGCTTCGTGACCGAGCGACTCAGGCCTTAGGCGACGGCACAAGCGAATCGGAGTCGATCCGCCGTTCCGGGCTGGTTACGGTTCCGGGAACGGCGGTTTGAGGCTATGTTTTTGCGAGACTGATTTATGAAGACCGAGACAACCGAATTTAAGAATCCAGACGGCGATACCCTGCGCGGCTACCTGCATTGGCCGCTGCTCAAACCGCGCGCCTTCGCGCTGTTCGCCCACTGCTTCACGTGCAGCTCGAACAGCAAGGCAGCAGTGATTATCGCGCGCGAGCTGACCCAGGCGGGATTCGCCGTCTTGCGGTTCGACTTCACGGGCCTCGGCGACAGCGAGGGCGACTTCGCCGACACGAATTTCTCGACCAACGTGACCGATCTGCTCGCGGCGGCCGACTATCTCGCCCGCAACCATGGGCCGCCGGAGGTTCTTATCGGGCACTCCCTCGGCGGCACGGCAATGCTTGCCGCGGCGCCTGAAATCCCGAGCTCGAAAGCCGTCGCGACGATCGGCGCGCCCGCAGAGGCCGCGCATGTCGCTCACCTTCTCGGCGATTCCCGCGCGACCCTGGAGGAGGCCGGTGAGGCGATGGTGGATATCGGCGGGCGCCCGTTTCGAGTCAAGCAGCAGTTCGTAGACGATCTTTCGCAACACGAGCTACCAGAGTCTCTCAATCGTTTGCGCAGGGCGTTGCTGGTCATGCACGCCCCGCTGGATAAGATCGTCTCCGTTGAAAATGCGGGGCGGATCTTCTCGCACGCTCTGCACCCGAAGAGCTTCGTGAGCCTGGATAAGGCCGACCACCTGCTGAGCCGTGCAGCCGACGCACGCTATGCAGCTCAAGTCTTGGCGGGTTGGGCGAGCCGGTACATCAGCGACGCCGCGAAAGACGACAGCCTAATCCCCGAGCCCGGCGTCGTGCTTGCACGGACCGGGTCGGTGGGTTTCCTGACAGAGCTCACCGCATCCGGGCACGCGCTCGTTGCAGATGAACCCGTGTCGGTCGGCGGCGAGGACGCCGGCCCGTCGCCCTATGACCTGCTCGGCAGCGCGCTCGCGAGTTGCACGAGCATGACGCTGCAGCTGTATGCACGCCGAAAGAATCTGAAGTTGAACGACGTAACTGTGCGCGTCGAGCATTCCAGGATTCACGCAGACGATTGCGAGAGCTGCGAGACGCAGAGCGGCAAGATCGATCAGCTCAAAAGAACGATCAGCCTAGATGGAGAGCTCGACGACTCGAGTCGGCAGCGCCTGCTCGAGATTGCGGATCTCTGTCCGGTCCACCGCACCTTATCCAGTGAGATACAGATCCTGACGGAGCTTGCCGCGTGAGCCGATAGCGACACTAGTCGCAATTCGTTTCGCGATCGGCCTAGTGCGCGCTCGGCTCGGCATAGTCACCGAAAAAAGAGGCAGGCGAAAGCTACCCTGGTCCAGAATGCCGGTGTCTTGAGCATATCGAGTTTCGACGTCGCTCCGTCAGTACTCATATTCTGCCGAGAAGGGGTATCTGAAAACATGAAGCCTTTTGACCTTTCTGTCTCCGCTTGCCCCGGCGATCAACCGCGGAGCGGGACGGCTAGATGCCTAACCGATCTCGAGAACGAGGTTGCCGAGCAAGCGTCCTTGCTCGATGAGTTCGTGCGCTTGCACGATTTCCTCCAGCGGCAGGCGCATGGCGATGTTGTGGCTCAAGGCGTTTGCTGTGAGCAGTGCGCTGAGCTCGGCCTGTGCCCGGGCACGGTCTCTCGGCGTGAGGTTGTAAACGATGAAGAAACGCAACGTGACGTTGTTAAGTATGGCCGGCAGGAACGGCACGGGAATCTCTGGGCGGCCGCTGCCGTAGACGACGACGTCGCCATCGGCGTGCAGTAGATCGAGATCCTTCGCGATGTTGGCGGCGAGATCTACTTCGATGACGCGCTCAACGCCGAGCCCGTCGGTTGCCTCGCGGCAGCGCGCGACGAGGTTCTTCTCGCGATAGTTGATGATCACATCGGCGCCGGCCGCACGTGCAAGCTTGGCTTTGTCTTCACCGCTGACCGTTGCGATCACCTGTCGCGCGCCCTTGATCCTCGCGACCTGCACGGCGTAGTGGCCGACAGCGCCCGCGCCCGCCGCGACGAGCACGGACCTGCCCTCGACGCCGCCAGCGCAGGTGACGGCGTGGAAAGCCGTGAGCGCAGGGATGCCGAGACAGGCGCCCGCGGCGAGGTCCACGGTCGCAGGCAGCGCGACCGCTTGCTCGGAGGGCAGGGCGACGTACTCGGCTGCAGTGCCGTTCGCGCGCTTCCAGCCCGCGTTCCACACCCAGACGGTTTCGCCGATTCGCGTCTGCTCTACGCCGGCTCCGACGGCGTCGATGACCCCGGCGCCATCGCTGTGCGGCACGATGCGCGGAAAGGTCAGTGTGCCGCCGCGGCTGCCCGTGCGTGCTTTGACGTCGGACGGATTCACGCCCGAGAAGTTGAGCCGCACGCGCACCTCGCCAGGCCCCGGCGTTGGTGTTGGCAGCTCGCCGACCGTGAGGACCTCGCGGGCAGTTCCGATTCGTTCGTAGAAGGCGGCGCGCATTGCTTCTGCTATTTCCTACCCGGGTTCGACCCGCCTATTCTATTAAAAACTGGCACACCCTCGGGCCAGATGTTAGTTTGATCACGACGCCGCTGATACTCGGAGATACAAAAAGATGTGCCGCGTCTTCATCGTTACTTTGCTTGTGCTGGGCCTCACGCCGGCCATGGCCCACCATGGCACGGCGAACTATTTCGATCTGACTAACATTGCCACCGTCGAAGGCGACGTCGTCTCGATTGCCTGGCGTAACCCGCACGTGACGCTCGAGCTCAGGCGTACCGACGACGGCGGCGCGAACGAGATTTGGGAAATCGAAGGCTCCTCGCTGAACGCGCTGGCGCGCATCGGCGTCGGGCCGGACATCGTTGCTGTGGGCGATCATATTAGGCTCACCGGCGCGCTCTCCAAACATGGTTTGGCCGAGATGGCCGGCCATGTCATGACGCTGGCCGACGGCACGACCGTGCCCATCTGGCCGCGGCCGGCGATGAAGCTCGGCCAGGAGGTCAAGCCCGCCCCGCTGTCAGCTGCAGCTGCCGAAGCCGCGCGCAGCCAGGCGCGCGGTATCTTCCGGGTCTGGGGCCGGCCTGATCTGCAGGGCTTATTTCTCGAGGGCGGCTACCTGCCGTTTACGCCTGCCGCCGTGGCCGCGCGGGCCGCGTGGAACCCGCTGACCGATGATCCGGTGCTCGACTGCACCCCGCGGGGCATGCACTCGGTCATGAATGCGCCGCTGCCGGTCGAGTTCGTCGATCAGGGTGACTCCATTCTAATGCGGCTCGAGGAGTGGGATCAGGAGCGCTCGATTCATCTCGCCGATGCGGTGGATCCACAGACGCAGCCGCGCACCCCGCTGGGCTACTCAGTCGGGCGCTGGGAAGGCAATACGCTGGTGGTGACGACCACGCGCATCAGCGACAAGTTTTTCGACGATGAAGGCACGCCCCAGGGCGAGAATGCGGTGATCACCGAGCGATTCACGCTCAGTGCGGAGGAGACGCGCCTCGATTACGAATCCATCCACGACGACCCGTACACATTCACCGAGCCCGCACGGCAATCGAGCTACTGGGACTGGGTGCCGGGCGAGCAGATCCGCCGCTTCGACTGCGTCGTTGAAGAATAGGCCGCGAGCAGAGTTTCGGTCATCGCGACGGAGCGGCGCACGAGCGCTCGCGCACCCGCGCGTAGCGGCTCGCTCTCTTGCACATCGGCGACGTAGCGCGAGCGTGGAGATTCCCACTGAGCAACGAAAGCGCAGAGCGTTCCACAAGCGGGGGTCGCCCCATGCGGAGGTAGAAGGGCGGTATCGTAAGCAGGTCGACGATGCTGCGTAGTTTTCCCATCGGGACCCAGGTCGATGGTCGAAGCGCGGACGCGCCGCTTGCTACGGCGCCACGTCCGATGAATGCCTCGCCGATCTCGCCGCCTGGGCGGCGACCGCTGATCTAGCTCTCGACGTCGACGTAGGCGACGTGATTCACGGCGCTGCAGGCCAGCACGAGGTCGCCGTCCGGTGTCGCCACCATGTGGCGCACGACGCCGCCGCCTGACGGGATCACCCACGACTGGAATGCCTCCGTCTCGGTATCGAAGCGCACGAGAATGTTCGGCCGGGCGTAAGCCTCAACGTACCAGATCACGTTGCCGACGGCGGCGATCCCATAAGGCCGCGATTTCTCGCCGCCTGGTGACATCCACTCTTTGACGTCGCTGGTCTTCGGGTCGAAGCGGCCGAGCCGGCCGCGCGGATAGTCCGTGTACCAGACCGCGTCGTCCGGCGTCAGCGCGATGCGCCGCGGACGCGAGTCGGCATTCGGCAGCTCGTGCTCGGTGATCTTGCCTGTGACGGGGTCGACCTGCCCGATCCGGGGGCCGCGGAAATCGACGTACCAGGGCTCGCCCTTGGAGTTAACCTGAATGCCATACGGGTACGTGCCGTCAGTCGGTGTCTTCTCGGCCGTGACCGTGCCGGTTGCCGGATCGACGCGCCCAACGTGACCGGACTGCATCGTAAACCAGAGCGTGCCGTTCTGGTCGAAGATCGGTGTGTGCGGGCCGCGCGTGCCTTCGGGCACATGGTACTCGGTGACCTCGCCTGTCGAAGGGTTGAGCTTGCCGACGTAGCGCTCTGCGACCGCCGTGAACCAAATATTGCCTTCAGTATCCTCGTCGAGACCATGTGGGTTGGAGTTCGGCACGTCGAGTGGGAACTCTTTGAGCTCGCCGGTTTCGCGGTCGATGCGCCCGAGCCGGTTCGCGAACTGGCCCGTCCACCAGAGCGAACCGTCGTGCGCCTCGATTGGGTCGTGGGGCCGCGATCCCCGGGTGGGCAGCATCCACTCGGTGATCGACACCTTATGGGGGCCATCAATGACGACGGGATAGGAATCGGCTTTCTTCGGGAAGTTGGTGGCGAGATAGGTCGTGATTGTGTCGAGCTGCTGATCGGGCAGTGCGATCATCGTGCTGACCAGAGTGCTCCAGTCCTCTTGGCTGTTGCCGACCGAGTTCGTGATGAAGCTCAGCTGATGGCAGCCGACGCAGACGCCTTCGATGAGCGGCTTCGCATCGCCGGCCGGAAGGTCGACGTCCCGGCGGTCCTGCTGCGCCAGGGCCGAGCTCGAAAGGCCGGCCGCCACGAGGCATGCGGTTGTCGTCAAGATCGTCGTAATTCGGTTTCTCATTAAGTTACCCCCCTCAGCGAAGTGCCTGATGTACTCGGGGCCGTCTTGTGGCGGCCTGAACGGCGTAGGAATGGGCCAGAGTGTGTGCTCGTCGGGCCTCAGATTCAAGCGGCCCGAGCTCCGCCGGCTTCGGAAACCGGGTTGTTCTTATTCGGCGTGAGGGCTGGGCGTAGGATCCGGCGAAACTCGCTGGGGCGGGAGTCGCTCAGCGGGAGCGGCAGATGTTCTCGCAGGGCACGCCGTCGTCGTCGCCGTCAAGGGTCGTGATGCCGCATTGCCGCAGGTGGAAACGAGCCTCCTCGCAGCTCGCCATCTCGCGGCAGTATTGCTTGCTGCCGCAGGTGAATTGCATCGGTACCTGACCGGGGCCGGGCGCCGAAGGCCGTGCGTTGCGGCGCCACTCCCAGGGCGGAATCGGCTCCTCGCGCGCTGCCCAGAGGCCACGGTGTGCCTCGCGAGCCTCGGTCTCTATCGCAAATAAACTCTGGTCCCGGACGTAGCTCCGATAGACCCACGCGAGACCGCGGCGCAGCATCTCGGCGGACACGTCGATTTTCTCGGTGTAAACGCGTCCGACGATGCGGCCGTAGGTGTCGGCATCGTTGAAGCGGACCTCGACGGTCTTCTGAAAGACCAGCTCGCCGAGCGCCTGCCGCGCACGGTCGGCAAACGGCTGGCCGCGCTCGGGCGCATCGATATCGGCCAGCCGAACCTCGATCTCCCTGCTCTGAGTCGTCAGCACCGTCATGCTGTCGCCGTCCGCAATCTTGACGACGACGCCCGAGAAGTCCTGCGCGGCGAGAAGGCCGGGCAGCAGCAGGCCAATTACTCCAGTAAGCGAGATGATGCGCATCCTCGCAGGCTAGCGCCCGAGTAGCCCGGGCGCCAGTGCGCACATCCGCCTTTCGCGCTATCCCCGCGACGCCGCTATTTCGGCATACGCAGCACGGCCCCGAGCAGGGCATCGACCCAGTAGACGTAGGTGCCGTCGACGGCGACCTCGGCGGGTAGACCGAATTCGTCTTGAAACACCGGTCCGTAGGGCTCGGACACCGCGCCGGTGGATTTGCTGTAGCGCTGCAGCGCCTCCGGGCTCATGAGATAGAGCGCGTTGGAGTCGTGCTCAAGCGTAAACCACCCCGTGAACAACGGGATGTTCGAAGCCGCGTTCGTGCGCGCCAGGGTCGCCAGATCGATACGCGTAATCGCGCGCGCATCTGATTCGACGACGTAGGCGTAACTGTCGTCGACCGCGAGCTCGTCGGGGAAGGCGAGTGTGTCGGCCAGCGTGTCCCGGGTGCCGCCGGTCTTCGGCATGCGGTAGACCGTGCCCGGGAGTCGGTTGACGAATAGGTCGTTGGTATTCTGTCGGAGCCTCGAGGTGTAGCCGTCGGCCGCGCCGATGAGCGCCGGCGTCTGCGTGCCGGTGGCTGGTGAGCTGACGACGATGCCTTGCGGGTCGCCGGTAAGCCAATAAACGGTGCTGCCATCCGTCTCCATGCCGATGACATAGGACGCCGCCGGCGCCAGGGTGGCTGCGATGTCAAGCCCCGTGCGCGGCAAGGTCGCGATCGTGAAGCCCGAGCTCACGAAGACGGTGCTCGCGCTCACGGCAAACGGCTGCGAGGCCGGAATGCCCTTAGCGAGCGTTGTCGTAACACCGCCCAAGGTCACTCGGCGGATGCCCTGCTCGCGGAGCTCGTCCGCACCGCCATCGGCATAGATCGCCGTGCCCGTGGTGGGGTCGACCTGGAGGTGCTCGGGCCAGACCGCGTCGGTCTTGATGTCGTCGATGGTGCCGCCGACCTTGGGCACGCGGGCGACCCTGCCGTCGTTCTGGTTGGTGCCGCTCGTCCCCTCGATCCAGTAAACGTGCGTCGGGCTCAGTGCGAGCCCGCGCAGCGAGACCAGACTATCTGCGAGCGGCATGGGCGTGCCGCCGCCGACCGGCGCGGTCTCGATCTGGCTGATGGAGAAATTGTCGCTGTCCCACCAGAACAGGTCTGTTCCGTCGGTCGCAAGCCCGCGCGCCGAAGCGTCCTGGATGATGTCGACGAGCGTGCCGCCGGTCTTGGCGACGCGGGCGATTGCCGGCGCGAACGTGTTCTCGCGGTGCAGCCCGACGTAGACCTCATCGCCGTTGAGCACGATGCCGCCTTCGATGGCGTAGGTCGTATCCTGCGTCACCGTGATCGGGCTGGCCAGGCCACAGCCGGCCAGCGGACAGCGTTTTATAGTGTTGGTCTCACCGAGGCCGAACGACTCGGTCCAGTAGATGTCGGTAGCATCGATCGCGAATAGCACATTGGCGCCGAAGGCCAGCGCCGCGACGAGTTCGCGTGGGCCGCCCGCTAGCGGCACGCGTTCGATGAACGGTCCAGCGCCGTCGACGCGCGCCCAGTAGGCGTAGAAGCCGTCGGTCAAGACTGATTCCTGAATGGGCGCAGTGCAGAAGTCGCCTTCGGCGATCCGGTGCGGGTCGAAGCCGTCGCTGCCAGCATAGACCAACGCACGTACTGCACCAGCGCCGACGCACCCCGTTTCTCCGATATCGTCGGTGAAGTCGGTCCACAACATGTTGCTGCCCGCCACCGTCAGGCTCGAGATCGCGCGCATGGCGTAGGCGAGCGGGGTGATCGTGCCGGTCGCCGTATCGATTTTCTTGAGTGGATATTCGCTCGCGTCGGTGAAGAACAGCTCGCCGTCGTCGACGCGCAATGCGGCCAAGCCTCCGTGTCCCCAGCTCAGAACCTCGGCACGCTGCTCGACGAGCACGAGCTCGCCGAATGTGTGCGGACCGTCGCAGTTCGCGCCGGTAAAATCGATAAACACCAGCGATACGCCCAGCGAGACATCGACACTTCCCGTACCAGTAAAGGAGCCGCTGCAGCCGGGGGTTGTCTCCATGAGCTGTGCGCTGACAGTGGTTCCACTGATCGTCATGCTAACGGTGCCAGTGCGGTCGTCGTCGTCTTGGTAAGGCCCGCTGATCGTGTTGCCGGATAACGTCAAGTCTGCGCGGATCGCAGAGTCGGGGTAGAACTCGGACAGATAGCCGCCGAGCCAAATCGCCTGTTGTGGGGTTGTCGCCGTGACCGTGCGCGTCGTCGTCGCCGACTGATTGCTGCTCGTGCGCACGGTGAGCCGTACGGTGTGGGTTGCAGCGCTCGTGTATCGGTGCGTTGCTGTCGGACTCGTGGTGTTCAAACTGGAGCTATCGCCGAAGTCCCACTCATAGGCGGTCAGCGAGCCCTGCGTCGTGCTCGATGCGCTCGCATTGAAGGTGACGTCGAGCGGTACTGCACCGGAGCTCGGGGTGACGGTAAAGCTTGCGACCACGGATGCCACCGGCGTTCCGCCGCCGCCGCCACCACCTCCGCCGCCGCTCGCGACGATGCCGCCGATGCCGAGGGCATACAGTGCCGCGAGCACACAGCTGCGGCGGAGAGCGGTGCCGTTGATTTTCATTCCGTTGATCCTTTGCGAAGGCGATGGATGATGAGTAGTGCGAGCGCTCCGCCGGCCGCGGTAGCGCAAAGATCGCTGATGTCGAATGTGCCCG
>JAHEEM010000123.1 GCA_024640695.1 Rhodospirillaceae bacterium
CCTGGCTCATTCGATCACAGGCCAATATTGGATGGACCTGCGCGAGGACGACATTCACTGGACGCTCACCGACACAGGCTGGGCGAAAGCGGCGTGGGGAATGATGTTCCCGCAGTTTCTAGCCGGTTGCACCGTCGTGCTCTACGACGGTGTGGGTTTCGACGCGGACATGCACATGCAGCTGATCGCCCGCCACAGGGTGACTACTTTTTGCGCGCCGCCGACGATCTATAGAATGCTGGCGCAGATCGATCTGTCCAGTTTCGACTTGAGCTCGCTGCGTCATTGCATGAGCGCTGGGGAACCGCTGAATCCGGAAGCGATGCGCTATTGGAAGTCTGCGACCGGTTGCGAGATCCATGACGGCTACGGCCAGACCGAATCCGTGTGCATCGTGTCTAATCGCCCCGGCATGGAGGTCCGGCCCGGCTCGATGGGCAAGCCGATGCCCGGCTTCGAGATCGATATCGTCGATGATGACGGCGCGATCGTGGCGGACGAGACGGTGGGGCAAATCGCCGTACGCATCACCGATCCATATCCTCCAGGCCTCTTCCACGGCTACCGCGATGACGATGAGGGTACAGCCAGAGCGTTTCGCAAGGGTTGGTACTACACCGGCGATACCGCGAGGCGCGATGCGGACGGCTATATCTGGTTTGTCGGCCGAGCCGACGACATCATCACATCCTCGGGATATCGGATCAGCCCCTTCGAAGTCGAAAGCGCCCTGATCGAGCACCCAGCCGTCGCCGAATCTGCAGTGGTCGCGAAGCCCGACCCGATGCGCGGAGAAATCGTCAAGGCTTACGTGATCCTCGCCACCGGGTACCAACCGTCCGAAGCGCTCACACGAGACGTCCAGAATCTCGTCAAATCCCTGACTGCGCCCTACAAATATCCACGCGAGATCACATATCGTACCGAGCTCCCGAAAACCATCTCGGGGAAGATTCGGCGCGTCGAGCTGCGCAAAGAAGCGGAATCGAAGAATTAGAGCGAACGTCGCGCGCGCGGTCAATCGGCGACTCAACTGGCGTAGCTGAGGCTCTGGTGCTATGTTCCTGGGATAATTTGAGACGCGACAAGCAGGCGGGAATAATCACGAGACGGGAGCCGCACGGGACTCTCGTCGAAATAACCGGGCCGGCATCGCGCTGCGCGAGAGAGGCCTCATGAATAAGAACTCGATCTCCATCATTTCTCTGCTCTGCGCTATCGGCTGCAACGCATTCGCACAACGCACGGACTTTCGTCAGGTCGACGACGAGATGCTGCTGAATCCCGATCCGGGCGACTGGCTCATGATCAACCGGACCTACGACGAGCAGCGCTTCAGCCCTCTGAATCAAATCGACGCTTCCAACGTCGGCACGCTGCAGCTCGCGTGGGCGCGCGGCCTGCCGCTCGGCTCGCAGGAGACCGTGCCGCTCGTCCACGACGGTGTGCTCTATACCGTGCAGCCCGGCGCGAGCGTGCTCGCCGTCGACGCAACGACGGGCGATGAGCTGTGGACCTATTACCGAAACATCTCTGCCGAGGTTGCGCGCTTCATCGGCCGGCCGGAGCTGTCGCGCACCAAGAGCATCGGCATCTATGCCGATCTGATCCTGTATCCGGCGCCGGACGGCTTTCTCGTCGGACTCGATGCGAGAACCGGCGATGTGCGCTGGGAAACGCGGATTTTCGATCCGGAGACACAGACCGAGCACACCGGCGGTGTGCTCGTCGCTGAGGGCAAGGCCATCACGAACCGTACCTGCGAGCAGCGCGTCGGCTGCTTCATCTCGGCGCACGATGCACGCACAGGCAGGGAACTGTGGAAGTTCTACAACACCGCTGCGCCGGGCACGCCCGACGGCGAAACCTGGGGTGAGCTGCCGGTCGAGCAGCGCATCGCGAGCTCGTGGGGCCTGCCGGGCTCCTACGATCCGGAGCGGCGCATGACCTTCTGGGGCATCGCCAATCCGAAACCATACACGCGCCTGTCCCGCCACGGCAGCGTCGATGCAACAGCGACCATCGCGCCGGCGGATCTCTATAGCAACTCGACCGTCGCCCTCGATGTCGATACGGGCGAGCTCGCTTGGTACTACCAGCACAGCCCCGGCGATGACTGGGATCTTGACCATCTGCACGAGCGCACACTGCTGCGGACCCGCCTCGAGCCAGATCCCGCGGCCGTGAAATGGATCAACCCGGCGATTACGCGCGGTGAAGAACGCGACGTCGTCGCCGCTGTCGGCGAGGGCGGCGGCATCTGGCTGCTGGATCGCGCGTCGGGCCAGTTCCTCTGGGCGATGCCGTTTCCATACGACATCCCGGAGTTCCACATCTCCAACATCAACGTCGAAACGGGGCGAACCGAGATCAATCGCGAGCGACTCTTCGTCCAAGATGGCGATCGGCAGCTCGTGTGCTATCACAACACGCGCAGCTTCTGGTCCACCGCTTACGATCCGAACAAGAATGCGCTCTATATCCCATATCACGATGCATGCCTCGACATGACCGCGAATGCGCAAGCCGCGAGCGGCTATGGACCTCGCAACGGTGTGCTCCGCCCCGGTGTTGATCCCGACGAGTACACGGGCATTGCGAAGGTGGATCTTGCGACCGGCCATATTGATCGACTGCACTATCAGTCGGCGCCGGGCAACGGCAGCGCGCTCGTCACCGGTGGCAATCTCTTGTTCTGGGGTGATTTCGCACGCCGCTTCCGTGCATTCGACTCCGACAGCGGTGAGATACTCTGGGAAACGATCCTCGGCGGAATCATCCAGACGAGCACGATTAGTTACGCGGTCGACGGCCGCCAATACGTGCTCGTGATGACCGGCAATGGCCAGTCGGGCACGGCAACGCCGAACGCGATCACCCGGGTCTCCACGGTACAAGGGCACAACGCGATCTACGCATTCGCACTACCAGAGTAACGCGAGAGATCTAGGCATCGATCTCGAATACGTTCTGTAGCGATACCACTGAATTCAGAAGCTCGGACCATGCCGATGGCCCGGCGCCTTCGCTGCCGAATTTCTTGCAACCTGACCCGTTGCCACTGTACCGATCAATGACTGTTCTGCCCGAGCTTGTTGCAGACCTGGAGCGCTGGAGCAAGCAGCCGAGACTACGCTGGGTCAACCATGTCTGCGGCCAGTATCGCGCTCGGCCGCGAGTTTCGGCAGCGACGCGCTAGCGGAAGCCGCGCCCGCCGCCAGAGGGCTGCTGAAAGGGACTGCCGGACCCGTAGCGCTCCTGAATTCTCTGCTGCAGGAAGGCCTGCTGCTCGAACAGGCTCGTGCTCGGCAACAGTAGCACCAGGTCACCAGGGCTCAGGCCCGCGACGACCTCGCTGAACTCCAGATCAGTGAGCCCAGTCTGCACGGCCGTCGGTTCCAGCCGACCGTCCTGCATCGCAACGACCCAATAGCTGCCGCTGAACTCGTAGCTAGCTGCACCCGCTGCCGGAGCACGTCCGCCGCCGGGTCGCCCGCCGCCGGATTGCTGCATTCTGCTGCGCGCCCCCGCAAGCAGAGCATCTTCCTCCGAGGTCAAAAACTCACCGTTGCGCCGTTTCTGCAACACAGCTCGGATCGCATCCTGGCCACCCGTCGTGGGCGCAGGTGCCGCAGCGGCACCGAGCTCGCCGAGCCGGCCGCGCAACGCCGCCTCCGGCAGCCCCAGCATGGCCGCCGTGACCGGGATGTCTTCCGCAACTCGCAGCGCCATCGTAGGCACCGCCGCGACCGATTCCCGGCTCGCAATCTGGATGATGACGTCCGCATTCATACCGGGCTTGAGCAGATCACCGCGATTCTCCAGCCGGATCAAGACAGCAAATCGAGTCACGTTCTGATCGACGATCGCCTGCGGCTCGATCTTGAGCACGGTGCCCTCGAAGGGCTGATTCGGATAGGCCGCAACGGTCACGCGTGTGCGCATTCCAGGTCGAATCTTGCCAATGTCGACCTCGTCGACGAGCGTACGCACTCGCACCGACGTTAGATCAGCCATGCGCAGCAGCACACTACCGCCGCTGACGTCTCGCGTCGGCGAGGAGATCACGGCGCCCGGCTCGACGTGCCTTTCGATGATCGTGCCCTTGATTGGCGCGCGCACTTCAGTGTCATCCATTGCGATGCGCGCGTTCTCAAGCGCGACTTCTTTGCCGATCACATCCGCCTGCGCATTCGCGAACTCGAGCTGACTCTGCTCGTAGTCGGCCTGTGTCAGCGTGCCCGAACCGTGCAGCGTTCGCGCGCGCTCCATCTGCGTCTGCGCGATCTCGCGCCGCGCGCGGGCGGCGACGAGCGCGGCCTCGGCTTCGGCGAGCTGGTTACGTGGCGTGCGTTGATCGACCTCGACGAGCAAGAACCCTTCATCGACGATATCGCCTGTCTCGGCATGAATTGCAAGAATCTCACCTGAGGCCTTCGATTTAACCTCCACCAAGGTTTCCGGCTCGATGACGCCGGCCGCCTCGACGGTAACCTCAATCGGCCGGGTCTCGACGGGCGCCGTGTCGTAGAGCGGCGCGACCGATTCCGGCTGTGGCTCAGTGCAGGCCGCGAGCAAAAAACCAACAAAGATCAGGCCAGTGAATCGCATGTTTAGTGACTCCGCTCCGGATTGGCCTCATCAAGTTCAATCGTGCCGTCACGCAGCACTATCTTGCGCAGCGCATGCGCAGCGATATCCGCCTCGTGCGTGACGACTATAATCGTGTGCCCCCCGGCATGCAGCTCATCGAATAGGGCCATGATGTCCAAGCTCGTCGCTGAATCCAGATTTCCGGTCGGCTCATCGGCAAGCAAAATGCTGGGCTCGGTCACCAAGGCGCGCGCGACGGCGACGCGCTGGCGCTGACCGCCGGACATCTCGCTCGGGCGGTGCGTCATGCGATCGCCCAAGCCCACTCGGTCGAGCGCAGCGGCCGCGCGGCGTAAGCGCTCCTTGCGCCTGATACCACCGTAGATCAGCGGCGTCTCGACGTTATGCAATGCGTCGACGCGCGCTAGCAGGTTGAAGGTCTGGAAGACAAAGCCGACTTCCTTGTTGCGCGTATGCGCGAGCTCTCGATCGCTCATGTCGGAGACCAGCTTGCCGTTGAGCCAGTATTCGCCATCGTCGGGGGTATCGAGCAGGCCGATTAGGTTCATGAGCGTCGACTTGCCCGACCCGGAAGGACCCATGATAGCGACGTACTCGCCGCGATTGATACGAAGATCCACACCTCGCAACGCATGGATGACCTCGCCGCCCATGTCGTAGCGGCGCCTCAGATTAGCGGTCGTGATCATCGCCGGCGAGACAGGCTCTGTCATGGTGCTTTGGACTGGCTTGGGGCGCGCTGCGTTCCTTCGCCCCGGCCAGATCGGCTTAAGGATTCGAGCCGGCCCGGCTCAAACGGCGATAGTAATCCGCGACCGCCTGCTGGTAAGCCTCGGCTACCTGTGCCGGAGCTTCCGTGCGAACACCCGTTTCGCTAGCGCCGGCGCCTTCGCCGCTGAGCTCGAGCTCGAGCTTCTCGATGAGGCCGAGCATCGCGAGATATTCCTGCTCGATGAGCTCGGGATTACCCGTAAGTCCCGCCCGCAACTCTGTGCCGAGCCGTCGCAGCGCTTCGAGCTCCTCAGCCGACAAACCATCATTGCGCAGACGCGTGCCGAGGGCAATGACCTCGGAGCCGGCGGTCTGGAGGTCGGTCTCGAGCTCGTCGCGCAGCGCTGGATCGAACGTGGCGACGCTGCGTGGATCCCACGCGCCGAGGCCGCGACCCGAACGATCATACGGACCGCTGCCACCGCGCGCACCGCCGAAGCGGTCGCCGCCCGAAGCACCCCCAGCGGCTTGCTGTCCGCCGGCCTGCGCAGACTGTCCGCCCTGGCCCTGCTGGCCCTGTTGCCCGGGTTGTCCCGGCTGGCCGGGCTGGCCTGGTTGACCGGGCTGCGCCGAAGGCAGTGCGTTGGCGAGATCGCGGCGGAGCGCTTGCAGCTCGGCGACCAGCTCGGCCGTCGGATCGAGCTCAGCCTGCACGCCGTCGCGTGCCTCACGCATTGCAACAGCAAGCGCTTCCTCAGTCGCCTCGCGCAGCTCGTCGAGCGCGTTGGTCGTAACGCCCTCGAGCGCTGCGGCCTCGGTTGCCGCGCCACGCCGTATCCGGTACGCCGCGGTCGACAGCCGCGCGGCAACCTGAGCGCGCTGCAAGTCGCCTAGTGCCCGCTGCAGATCATCGCTCGCCGTAGGGGTCTCGTCATCGAATTGCTGCGCGACGCGCTGAATGTCCTCTTGCAGCGCCTCGAGCTCTTCCTGCATCGTCCACTTGCGCTCGGATAGCTCGTAGGCTTCCTCGGGGCTCAATGGATTGACCATGAAACCCTGATCATCGCGCGCCTGCAACGCCGCGCGCGCCGCGCGCTGAAGCTCCGCTTCGGTTTCACGCTGATCCTCGAACAAGGCATCGGATCGCTCGGCGAGATCAGAGAACGCCTGCTGGACCTCGGCTTGGCGTTGCGCGGTCATTTGTTCGAGTGCGCGGTCGAGCTGGCGGCGCGCCTCTTCGATCGCCCTGCGCATCTGCTCGGGATCCATGTCACCCTGGCCTTGGCCCTGACCGCTCGCGCGGTCCATCGCCTGCAACGCATTGTCTAGCTGCTCGAGGGCTTCGGCGGTGCTTTGCTGGCCTTGCTGACCGCCGCCAGCCTGCGCCGACGCCTGACCCGGCTGTTGCCCTTGCTGGCCTTGCTGACCCTGTTGTCCCTGCTGGCCTGCTTGGCCCTGCTCGCCTTGCTGTCCTTGTTGCTGATTGGAAGCCTGCCGCTGCAGCTGCTCGAGCTCGCGCCGCAGTTCCTCCGTCTCACGCCGAAGCTGCTCCTGCTGCCAACGCTCCTGCTCGGTCAACCCGCCCTGATTGGCCTGACGCGCGAGATTCTCCTGGCGCCGGGCAAGCTCCTGCAGCTTCTGGATCGCCTCATCGACACCCTGCTCCTGCGCGCCACCCTCGAATGCGACGGGGGCTTCGGTCTCGTACTGATTCTTCTCGAGATCCATCTCCAGCTCGAAGAGCTCGGCAAGGTCGCGGCCGGCGAAGCCGCCGCCACCACCGCCGCCGCCGCCCTGTTGAAAGGCGACCTGGATGTCCGTAAACACGGATTCTGCCCTGAGCAGATGCTGCAGCGCCGCCTGCTCGGACGGCACGGCGTCGTCGAACTCTGTGTCGGCGAGCCGCTCGGCAGCGGGATCCATCGCCTCAGCGGCCGCTTCGAGTGACTGCACGAACGTTTGAATCTTGTCGTCCGCACTCGTGAGCTGGCGCGCGCGCGTCCGTGAGGCGAGCGTTCTGGCCTGCTCGGCGAGCGTGCGCTGAAGCTCGGCGAGCAACGCACCGTTGTCCTCGACCTGCTGCTCGTCCTGGAAACCGGTCTGCTCTTCCTGCTCGCGAATCAGATTCCAGGTCGCGACGAGTATTTCTTTCTGCCGCTGTGAAATCTCGTTCTGCTCGCCGCCGCCACCACCGCCGCCGCCACCGCCGCCCTGCATGGACTGCGAGAAGCTGCGGTCAAAGGGCTGCACCTCGATGAAAAACAGATCCGTGCGCGCCGACGCGTCGCGGTCATGCGCCTCGACGTAATAGGAGATCACATCGCCGGGCTCGAGCACGCCGGGTTCTGGCGTCGACTCTGCTTCAGCGTCTATTTCAACCTCGGCGCCAGACTCGGCGCCAACGATGACGTCAAACACGTTATCGAGAGCGTTCGGAGAGAAACCGCCTGCGGCATTCGCCAGAGGGACGCGTTGCGGGCGCAACTCCTCGAGATACAGAATCTCCTCGGTGAGCGCGTAGTCGCCCTCGGCTTCGAGCGGCGCGACCTGCCATTCGCCACCGTTGATGGCGTAATTGAGCTCGAGGCGATCGATGCTGAAGTCATCCGTCGCCTCGACGCGCACGAGCACCTCCTCGATATTGCTCGCGCGCCAGTCGCGGCCGGGCTTAACAACCTTGACGACCGGGCGGTTGTCCTCTTGAACATCGATGAAATAGTTGTCGGTGAGCTCTACCGGCAAGTCGTTGAATAGCGTCGCGATGTGGTACTCGCCCTCTTCGGCAATCGTCAGCACGGCGGTGGCCGTGGTGCCGGCCGTCGTCATCGTCACCGAGTCGCCGTTGACGACGAGGGATGCGTCGGCAAGCGGCTGGTCGGTCGTGATCTCCACCTCGACCTGAGTGCCCGCAACGGCCTCGATGTCACTGCCCGGCTCCACCGTGCGAGCCTCCAGGCGCGTCCACTGCGGATAGTGGTAGGTCAGTTTTACGCTGCTGACGCGCGGCAGGTCGACGACCTGAATCTGGTACTCGGGGCTGCGCACACCGGCAGCCTCGACGTAATACCGCACCGGCTGACGAATCCCGAAGAAGCGGAATGCAAAATCGTTGCCGCCGGCCTCGTCCATGACGGCGCTTTCCCACTCCGCGCCCTCGAACAGGGCGAAAACCGTCGCCTCGGCGGGATCGAAGCCCTCTGCCGTCGCTTCGACCAGCAGATCGCCGCCGCGTCGGACTGCGCCGTCACCGGGCAGAACCGCGACGCGCTGCGGCGGCAGCGTATCCGAGAACGCCCAGCCGGCCCAGAGATGCCGAACGCCGTAGCGCCAGTTGTCAGGCCCGAATGCTGCAAACCACACGAGCGCGAAGAGCGCGAGCCCGGCCACGATCGCGGGTGTCGATATCTCCCAGTTGCGGACCTTGAGCGCAACCGGAATGCGGCGCGCGAGCCGCAACGCGTCCTCGGCGAGCAGCCCGATGAACACCGACGGGCCCGAGGCCTCGGAGCGCTTGGTCAGCTCGCGATACGTTTCGATGCGCCCGTCGAAATCCGGCGCACGTCGCTCTATCTCCTTAATACCCTCGGTACGCTGAAGCTTGCGCAGCGGCAGGACCCACAGAGCGACGATAACGGCGATAAGCGCAAGCAGTAGCAGCATGCGCGCACTGATCATTATGGAGTCCGCGAAGGCCTGGCGCGTGCCGACGAACACCGCGCCGAGCGTCAGCGCAAGCGCCGTGATCGCCAATACAGCCGCGCCGCGAGCCAGAATCAGCGACTTCAGTCGCTGCCGGAACTCGCCGAGGTAGGTTTCAAGCTGGGTCCGAGCACTCATGCTACTAGTCCTCTCCGTACCCTAAGATGCCAGTTTCCCACCCAGGATTCCATGAGCACCGCCGCAATCAAGAGCGCCAGCGCCCAAGGCCATAGGGGCGTGGGCTCCGGCGGCGCCAGATCCATGGCCCCGCCGGCACCGGCTGCCGCGCCCGCGTTGAGGCCGCGCCACCGCTCGACCGCGTTAGACTCCACAGGCGTCAGGTCTGACTCGTTTGGATCCAGATTTACGGCGACTAGTTCAGTCAGCCCGCCACCTAGAACTTCGTAAAATCCGATGCGGTCCAGGAGCACCTCGTTGCCGGACCCGGCTGCGGCGATTCCGAGCGCCGCATTGCCTTGTGGATCGAAAATCTGCCCGCCGACAAGCCCCACGGCGCGCGGCGACAACGTCGTGCCGAGCGGCGCTTCGGTCTGGATGGCCAGATCCCCGGCAAGGTGCGCCGATAAGCCCGCCACCAGCGGCACGAATACCGGCAGCACAGGCAGGTCATTCCACTCCCGATCCAGCGACGAGGCGAACAGCACCACGCGGCCGTCACCGAGGCGGTGGTCGACCAGTATCGGCGCGCCGTCCTCGAGTTCGGCGAGCACCTGATCACCCGGCTGCGGGTCCA
>JAHEEM010000333.1 GCA_024640695.1 Rhodospirillaceae bacterium
CGCCATCGTCATGTTCGTCGAATACACGTCTAGCTACGTGCGCAAGTGGGTGCAGTGATGGCGGTGGTGACGCGTAACGGCGAGAAGGTTTGGCGGCGGCGGGAGAACCGCGAGCAATTTCTGATCTCGGGCGCATGGCTGTTGACGGTGGCGGTGTTCGTCGCGTGCTGGCAGCTCATCTCGGAAAAAACGATCTGGATGTTCGTGTGGGATGCGCCGACGCAAGCCGGCGATCTTGCGCGACGCATGGTGCCGCCCAAATGGTCCTACATGGATGCACTGTGGCGGCCGCTCTGGGACACGCTCAACATCGCCACGATCGGGACGGCGATGGCGCTCGTGCTAGCGGTGCCGGTGGCGTTCTGTGCCGCCCACAACACGACACCGAGCGCGTACTTCGTGCGGCCGGTGGCGCTGTTCATCATCGTCGCCTCGAGGTCGATCAACTCGTTGATCTGGGCCTTGATGCTCGTCACGATCGTGGGGCCCGGGGTTTTCGCGGGCATCCTTGCGATCGCGTTCCGCTCGATTGGGTTCTGCGCAAAGCTGCTTTACGAGGCGATCGAGGAAATCGACCCGAAGCAAGTCGAAGCAGTGCAGGCGTCGGGAGCGAGCGGTGCGCAGGTGATGAGTTACGGGATCGTGCCGCAGGTAATGCCGGCATTCGCCGGGATCAGCGTCTTTCGATGGGATATCAATATCCGCGAGTCGACGGTGCTCGGGCTGGTCGGGGCCGGCGGCATCGGGTTGCAGCTCAACGCGTCGATCATGAACCTTGCCTGGACGCAGGTGTCGCTGATCCTGCTCGTCATCATCGCGACGGTGGTAGTGAGCGAGTGGATCTCGGCGAAGATCCGGCACGCAATCATCTAGACTGCACGTTTCGTCGAGGAGGTCGGCTATTAGAGGGGAAGAGGTCGTGCGTCCACCGGCGCGGAGGATCGAAAGCCGACAGTCCGCAGCCGACGTGTTTGATCCAACTTGGCCGTATAGCCGGCGCTAACTCTGCATGCGTCTAGCCGTATAGATGAAGAGAAGGGGGCCCTAACTCCTGATGGCGGTATCCAGAGGAGTTGGTTCATACTTGGAGGCCAATCCGGCTCGATCGAGACGCTGGTCCAGGGGGCACGTTGACCCGGTGCCAACCAGGCTTCCAGCCATGATGTTACGACTGAAATCTCCGCTCGGCGCAATAGCCTCTCGAACGAGACCGTTGGCGTCGCATCGACCGGTCGTTTAAGCTGCTTCGATGTTCCGATCATATCGGTCGGAAGCATCCGTCAATCGCTTTGTTTGGTACTCATATGGCCTTGCAGATCTTTGCCCTGATCATTCTCGTCGTTCTACTCGTGACCGCGCTCGCCGTCATCTTCCTTCTTGCCCGTCTTCCCGGTCAGATAGCTCGGGATCGAGGACATCCTCAGGCGGAGGCTGTTGCCGTTGCCGGCTGGTGCAGCGTCCTGCTCCCCATTCCACTATGGCCGCTAGCGATGGTGTGGGCCTACTATAAATAGAACGCCTGTCCTTCAGCCTCTACTCTCGCCTGCTCGGATCCTGCGATGATTATCTTCCTGACGCTCTGCTACGTTGCCGTTCTGTTCTTGCTCGTTAAATTGCGCGTCCTCCCGGACAATCTGTTCGTCAGGTTGTCACCGATCGGCTTTATGCTCCTCCTTTTCCTCTTCCTCTTCGTGCCGATGCAATGGGGAGCGCCGGGCGGACCGGCAGTGGTCATTCGGGCTGCTGTTTCGATCGTGCCCAACGTGCCCGGCCAAGTCGCTGAGGTGAATGTGGAGCCGAACAAACCGGTCAAGAAGGGCGACGTCCTATTCCGTATTGACCCAACACAATATCAGGCCAAGGTCGATCAGCTGACCGCTCAGTTGAAACTCGCCGAACTGAGGTTGCAGCAGTACACCCAGCTGGAGGCACGTGACGCCGGCTCTAAGTTTCGCGTCGAAGAAGCTCAGGCCAGTGTAGCAAGCCTCAGGGCACAACTAAGCGACGCGCAATGGCAACTCGACAGCACGACCGTTCGGGCACCGACCGACGGCTTCGCCACCAACGTCGCCTTGCGTCCCGGCGCTCGGGTTGCCGCCGTACCCCTAGCCGCGACAATGCCATTCTTTGATACGTCCGAGACAATGGTTGGAGCGCAGATTCATCAAATTTATGCGCGCTTCATCGAACCAGGACAAAAGGCAGAGATCACTTTCAAGGAGTTTCCTGGTCAGGTCTTCAGCGCGACGGTTGAAGCCCTCCTACCAGCCATTTCACAGGGGCAATTAACCGTTTCCGGTACGGCGATCGACCCAACTGGGGTTAAAGCGGATCCGTTTATTGTCCGTCTAAAACTGGACGACCAGAAGCTTGCCGACAAGCTTCATGCCGGTGCATACGGCCAGGCCGCGATCTACACATCTTCGATGCAGGCGACGCACGTCATACGGCGGGTGATGATGCGGATGCAGGGCTGGATGAATTATCTAGTTCCCATCTAAGCAGCGGATTGGTGCAAGACGTGTCTTCGCCATTGTGTCGACGCGACGGATATCGATAGGCGCTGTACTCCGCACGCCGACAGTCTTTGAAGCAACCCGCAACGTCACGCGGTCAACGTCACGTCGTCATGGTTCGCTATATGGAGAACTGCGGTCGTAGTCCGGCACCAGCGTTGGCCGTGAGGTTTGGGCCGCGACGATGTCTGCACTCTCTGGTGCGCCTCGAAGGCGCGAACCGCCTGTGGAGGAGGGTTCCACCCAGCGAGTTGTCGATTGAGCTGGTAGCTGACGGGCGGCGTGGCCGGGTAACCGGCCTCGTCGAAGCCCCG
>JAHEEM010000334.1 GCA_024640695.1 Rhodospirillaceae bacterium
TACCGTCCTCGAAGAAACCGTCATCGATCTGGTGGCTCGGGACAGTGACGTGCTGCTCCTTGCCGCGTGTGTCTGTAAAGCGGAGATCGACGAACTTGACGTCTTTCTCTTTCATTAACTTCAGAATGTCCGCAGGCGACATGAGAGTTCCTCCATTAGCTAGCTATTCGTTATCGAGGTCGGCTTGACGTTGCTCAGCCCGGCATCCTCATCGAGAAGGCCTTGGCCGGACCCAAGCCCCATGCAAAACAGTTCCGAATACTCAAGGCAGACTCCGGTTGTTCGGGTATTCAGAGCATTTCAGAATGCGAAAACTGTGCCAGCAGCAGCTCGCCTTTAACGCGTTGTTTTAGCTGACGTGATTCGCCTCTAGATGGTGCTTGATGCACAAGAATAATGCAAGTTACAACTCGTGGTGCACGAAAACAGTGCAGCCGGATGCTTTATGGGGCAGAGCGACGCGTCCCCTTTTTGATGCGTTCGTCGCTATACTTGCGCGCTTCGCGGGCCCGCCGCCAGGACCAACAACATGGATTTGATGGAAAAGCTCGTCTCGCTGTGCAAACGGCGCGGCTTCATCTTCCCGTCTAGCGAGATCTATGGCGGGCTGAGCGGCTGTTGGGACTATGGCCCACTTGGCGTCGAGCTCAAGCGCAACATCAAGAACGCGTGGTGGCAGGACATGATCGGCCACCATGACGACACCGAGGTGCCGGCTGCTGCACCAGGCAGCTTCGGCATGGTCGGGCTCGACTGCTCGATTCTCATGAACCCCGCCGTATGGCAGGCGAGCGGCCACGTCGGGGGCTTTAGTGACCCAATGGTCGACTGCCGCGAGACTAAAAACCGATACCGGGCCGATCAGCTCGTCGTCTTTCGACTCATTGCCGCCGACGCCGGGCAGACACCGCTGGCGGCCGGGGAGTTTCTTTACGCGGCGCCAGGTGAGGTCGGCAAGGCCTCGGATGCAGACCTGATCGAGGCTCACCGCAAACGTGCCGAGAGCTTACGCAAGAAGGTCGGCGAGCTGCGCCTGGAACCGGTTCCCGGCGCGCTTTCGGACGCGGCATTGCGCGCGCGGGTGGTCGCACCCGGTGCGAAGGAGCCGGGCTCACTGACGGCACCGCGGGCCTTCAACCTGATGTTCAAGACCCACGTCGGCGCTATGGAGGACAACTCCAGCGTTGCCTACCTGCGGCCTGAGACCGCCCAGGGAATCTTTGTCAACTTCAAGAGTGTCTGTGACACGGCACGGGTTCGGGTTCCGTTCGGGATCGGGCAAATCGGCAAAGCGTTCCGCAACGAGATCAATCCACGAAATTTCACGTTTCGAAGCCGTGAGTTCGAGCAGATGGAAATCGAGTTTTTCTGCCGGTCCGAGGAGGCAGACGGTTGGTATCGCTATTGGCGCGATCGGCGTTATCAGTGGTACGTGGATCTGGGCCTCTCGACGGAGCGATTGCGTCTGCGAGAGCACGATCGCGATGAGCTTGCACACTATGCCAGCGCCTGTGCAGACGTCGAGTACGAGTTTCCTTTCGGGCTCAGCGAGCTCGAGGGCATCGCAAACCGCACCGACTTCGACCTGCGCCAGCATATGGAGGCCAGCGGCAAAGATCTACGGTACTTTGACGATCAGGAACCGGATGCCGGTAAGCGCCGGTATCTACCCTATGTGATCGAGCCCTCAGCTGGCGCCGACCGCGCTGCGCTCGCGTTTTTATGTGAGGCTTACCACGAGGACGAGGTCGGCGGCGAGTTGCGGACCGTGCTCAAGCTTCATCCCCGGCTCGCGCCGATCAAAGTAGCCGTGCTCCCGCTGGTGAAGAAGGATGGCATGCCGGAGCTGGCGCTCGGCCTCTACCGCGCACTCAGACGGCAAGTCAGCGCTTTCTACGACGAGAAGGGCGCCATTGGGCGACGCTATCGCCGCCAGGACGAAGCCGGTACGCCCTACTGTGTGACGATCGACGGCCAGACGGCTGTCGACGGGACCGTTACAGTGCGCGAGCGCGATAGCTGCGCTCAGCACCGCTTATCGCTCGACGGCGTCGCAACGTTTCTGCACGAGCGGATTCGATAAACGGCCAGGCCCTACCGATCGGCCGCTCGGAGATGTCTGCCCCTGACAAGATTGTCGTTCTCGACCGCGACGGTGTCATAAACGAGGACTCCGACGACTACATTAAGACTCCGGACGAGTGGCATCCGCTAGCGGGGAGCCTCGAAGCAATTGGTCGTTTATGCTCGGCGGGCTATCGTGTCGCCGTGATCTCCAATCAATCGGGTATCGGGCGGGGGCTGTTCGATATCACGGCGCTCGAGCAGATCCACGCGAAGATGGTCGCCGGCGTCGAGGCCGCAGGGGGTCGGCTCGCTGGAATCTACTACTGCCCGCATCGGCCGAACGATCATTGCAGTTGCCGCAAGCCAAAAGTCGGGCTGATCCGCGAGCTCGCCGCGGATCTCGGTCTCGGATCGCTCGCGGGTGTGCCTCTGATAGGCGATAAGCTCAGCGACCTGCAGTTGGCTAAGGCTGTCGGTGCGCGGGGTATCCTGGTGCGAACCGGAAAGGGCACGCAGACAGCAGCAGCCCTGGGCGATGAGTCCGAGCTGGAAGTGTATTGCGATCTTGCATCGGCCGTGGATGCGCTGTTGGCACGGGATCACGAATGAGCAGCGTGCGGCAATGGCTCGGGTCGGTCGTCTTCACGGCTTATATGTTCTTGTCCGTCGCCGTCTATGCCTTTGCGGCGTTCGTCGCGACGGCGATTCCAGGAGTAACGGCGTATCAAGTCGCGCGCGCCTGGGCGGCTTCCG
>JAHEEM010000124.1 GCA_024640695.1 Rhodospirillaceae bacterium
TCAGCGGTCTCGGCATCGTCGCGTTGATTTTCCTGGTGCTGGGCGGGATCTGGCTCGGCGTGTTCACGCCGACTGAAGCCGCGGGCTTTGGCGCGCTCGGCAGCCTGGTCGTGGGCTGGGCCAAGGGCATGCGGTTTCGGGGCTTCATGGATGCGGTGTATAACGCCGGCCGTTCGACGGCGCCTATCATGTTTCTGCTGATCGCTGGATCGATGTACTCGCGCCTGCTTGCCGTCAGCGGCGGTATCAATATGATCCAGGATCTGTTTTTCGGGGCAGGGCTCGGCCCCTTCGGCATCATCGTCATCATGACGCTGATCTGGCTTGCGCTGGGGATGCTGATCGACTCGATCTCCGATATTTTATTGACGATCCCGATCTTCGTGCCGATTGCGCTGGCCGCCGGGTTCGATCCGATCGCATTCGCGATCTACGGAATTCTGATCATCGAGGCGGGTTTGTTGACGCCGCCGATGGGGCTGTTGATATTCACGGTCAAGGCATCGGTGCCCGATCCCGATGTGACGCTGCAGGAGATCTTCAAGGGGGCGATCCCATACTGGATCATAATGATCGGCGTGGCAGTATCCATTCTGGTATTCCCTGGTTTGGCGTCGTGGCTACCGGGGAGCGTGCTACAGTAAATTTTTGAGACAAAGCAGGACGAAAATATGCGGCAGATTAATATTGGACTGATAGGCGCGGGGTGGTGCGGCGGTATTCGGGCCAATACGTGCGCGGCCAGCCCGCTGGTTGGCGAGTTGCATATCGCGGAGATTAACGAGGAGCGTCTTGCGGAAGTTGCCGCGGAGACAAAACCGACCTCGATGACCGCTGACTATCGCGAGGTGATCGCCCGATCGAATCTCGACGCGATCATCATCTCGGCGACACCGGAGACGATGCACTATCCTATGGCCAAGGAGGCCTTGTCGGCTGGCAGGCATGTCTTTCTGGAGAAGCCGCTTGCGCTGACTCTGGACGAAGCCGATGAGCTTATCTCTATCGCGAGAAAGAAGCAGTGTAAGTTCGCTATCGGCTACTCGCAGCGCTTCAACCCGAAGTTCGCGTACGTGAAAAAAAGCATCGTCGACAAGACAATCGGCGACCCCGTTTGCGTGCTCGTAAGCCGCCATATCACGCGTGGCCTCGGCAACAAGATCGGCGGCCGCATCAAGCTGTCGCCGGCCGCCATGGAGGCCACTCACGACATCGATTTTGCGCTCTGGTGCATGGAGCCTGCGCGCCCCGTGCGCGTCTACTCGCAGTCGAGCTACGGCGTCATGCAGGACGTTACGGGCCTGGAAGATGCGCAGTGGCTGATGGTGACGCTCGACAACGGCGTGATCGTGACCATCGGCGCGGGCTGGACGATGCCTCCGGGCTACCCGAACTATTCCGGTACGTGGATAGAAGTGACTGGAACGCAGGGCATGCTGACCATCGATGACACGCATCGCGATGTGATCTTCAACACGATGGCAAATGGTATGCAGCTGCCGATGTCGTCAATGCCGGGGGAATCCGTCGGGCACGTGTTCGCGGGGCCGATGCACAATGAGACACTACATTTCCTCGAGGCGATTGCCCTGGACCGCCCGGTCATGGCAACGGCCGAGCAGGCGCGTACGGTAATGGAGCTCTACATGGCCGCGGATTTGTCGGCCGCGAGCAATGAGCCGGTGAGCTTGCCGCTGCGCGCGCGCGGCTCGTCCGCGGTGGCGGTTGCCTAGCCCGCACTCAACGGTCGGCGGATGAGACGTCTTGTTCAGCAAGGCTGACTTCGTCTTTTTCGCCGCCGTACTCGCGCTCGCGGTGGCGGGTTTGCTCTTCGGGCAATGGCTTATCGCCGAGCCGCCGATCGTGTTGAGCCGCGATATTTCGCCGCTAAACCCACGAGTGTTTCCGACCATGGTGCTGCTCGGGATCGTGGCGGTCGCGGCTATCTTTATCGTCAAGCGGCTGCGCGGCGTCGACAACGCTTGGGAGAGCGTCGAGGTCAGCGCAGGGCCCGCGGGTAAAGGCGGCCTACGCCGTTTGCTGTTGTTCTTGGTCTTAGTTGTGAGCTGCGCGCTCGTGCTTAACCAGCTCGGTTTCATGACCACGATGTTTCTGCTCATGGTAGCCACTTCGCTGCTGATCGGTAACGACAATCTTTTGCAGATACTCGGAATCAGCATTGGTCTGCCGCTCGCGATTTATGTCGTCGTGACCCATCTGCTGCGTACCTCGCTGCCCGAGCTCGACTTAGTCGAATCTGCGCTGGCGCCGATTCTTGCGCTGCTGCCGAGCTTCTAGCGATGCCATGCCGTCAGTCATGTCGAGCCTGTCTCGCGGTGTCTGAAGCGAAGAGAGTTTCTCGTGCTTGACGCGCTGCTCGCCGGCTTCGAAGCCGCCATGCGCGTCGATACTTTCATATGGATGAGTGGCGGCCTGCTGCTCGGCATGCTGATGGGCGCGATGCCGGGCTTCACCACGACGATGGGCATGTCAGTGCTCATGCCTATCGCATTTCTCGTCGGTGACCCTTTGATCGGTATCCCGTTCCTGATCGGCGTCTACAAAGGCGGGATTTATGGGGGAAGCGTGCCGGCGATTCTGATCTCGATGCCCGGCACGGCGGCGTCGATCGTAACTGTCTTCGACGGCGCGGTGCTCGCGCGGAATGGTCAGCCTCGCAAGGCGCTCGATATGGCGCTTGTGGCCTCGGTGATATCTGATTTCATCAGCGACCTGTTGACGATTGCACTAATTATCCCGGTCGCTGCGATCGTGTTGAGTTTCGGTCCGCCCGAGATTGCGGCAATCATGTTCATGAGTCTAGTGATTGTGTCGGTGACTGCGACGGGGCCGGTGCTCAAGGGGCTGCTGATGCTCGGCATCGGGCTCTGGCTAGGCTTCGTAGGGGCGGATCCGTTCTCGGCGATGGCGCGCTACACTTTCGGTACGACCGAGCTCTACGACGGCTTCCACCTGATTCCGATGCTTATCGGCCTGTTCGCGCTGCCGGAGATCTTCAATGCCGTTCGCGCCGGCGACCGGAAGCGAGGCCGTGTGGCAAGCCTCATCGGCGAGGGTCTGACCCGCAAGGAGCTCAAGGCCTCGATGCCGACGATTCTACGCTCCACGGCGATCGGCACGGCGGTCGGGCTCGTGCCTGGTCTCGGGCAGACGGTCGCGGCCATGATGGGTTATATCGCCGCGAAGAACGCGTCCAAGCACCCGGAAACTTTCGGTAAAGGTGAGCTTGACGGAGTGGCGGCCGCTGAGGCCGCAAACAACGCCGTTAACGGCCCGACGATGGTGCCGCTGCTGACCTTGGGAATTCCTGGCGATAACGTCACGGCCCTGCTGCTCGGTGCTTTTATGATGCAGGGCTTGCGGCCCGGTCCAACCTTGTTCGCGACCAGCGGGCCAGTTGTCTTTGGTATCCTGATTGCGATGCTCTTCGCGAACATCATTTTTTACTTCATCGGCCGTGCGACGATTCCGTTGTTCAGCCGTGTCGTGACCATCAAGAAGTCCCTCTTGATTCCGATGACGATCATGCTGGCTTTCACGGGCACATATCTCGCGCGGAGCAACCCCTTCGATCTCATTACGCTGGTCGGTTTCGGTCTCGTCGGACTCGCCGCGAAAAGGGCATCCTTCGATGTGATGCCGATGGTCATGGGCTTCATACTTGGCCGCGAGCTGGAGTACAGCTTCGGTCAGACGGTATCGCTCGCCGGGGACAGTCTCTTGCGGTTCGCGTTCACGGAAAGGCTTGGCATGACGGCGATCGTCATCGCGACGCCGATTATTGGCACCTTGCTCGGTATGCGGATGAGCCGCCTACGCAGGCAGGAAGTCATACGGGGAGAGTAGATGCAACTCGAATCTAGAGTGTTGAGATACCTGGCCATTGCGTCGGCGGCGGCGCTGCTGCTCGGTCTTACGCCGGCACTCGCGCAGTATCCAAACCGGCCTATTACGCTGATTACGCCGTATGCGGCCGGTGGATCTCACGACCTCAATGCGCGGGTCTTTACGACCTACATTCAGCGCTATCTCGGCCAGCCGATGGTGATCAAACTCGTTCCGGGCGAAGCCGGCCAAAAAGGAACACTCGAGGCAGTCCAGTCGCCCGCCGACGGTTACACGTTGATATTCACGGATAATTTCCGGGATCAGTTGTATCAATACACGTTTCAGAATCCGCACTATGATACCAACGCCGATCTCGTCTCCGTCGCGCGTATCAACTACGGTCAGGTCGGTCTGATCGTACGCGGTGACAGTCCGTATCAGACCTGGCGGGACTTCGAGACAGAATCTCTGTCGCGCCCGCATGAGCTGAAGATGTCGCATAGTGGGCTCTGGGCCGCCTTCTTCGTCGCCGGCGGTCAGGTCATGAAGGACCGCGGCCTGCGGCTGCGCATGGTGCCGTATCGCGGCGGCGGCCCCGCCAAGGCTGCGCTGCTCGGTGGCGACGTGGATATCTCCGCGGCGTTCCCGTCGACGCTTGCGGCCGACGTCGAGGTCGGGCTGATCCGGATTCTCGCGACGGCGGGCGCGGAGCGCACTATTGCCGATGTCCCGGCGTTCGCGGAGATTGGTGTCTCGGCGACGACCGGGTTCATGCATCGCGTCGTTATGGCGCCGCGGGCGATACCGCCTGACAGGCTCGAGCGGCTCCGGGCCGCATTTGCGGAGCTGCAGCAGGATCCGGCCTATAGGGCAGCGATGGTGCAAATGGGCGAGAATACGGAGTACATGGATGGCGCTGACTATGAGATTGAACGGGCAGCGCTAGGACGTGAGTACGCCGAGCTCGCCCAGGCAATTGCCGAGCTCTGAGCGTTCGTCAAGAAACAACAAAGAGGTATACAAATGGTCGGCGTAATCGGCTTAGGCATCATGGGCGGCGCAATTGCCCGTAACCTCGTCGCCGCGGGTCAGGCAGTCTGCGGTTACGATCCGGATCCGCAGCGCCTTGCCGAGGCGCAGGCCAACGGCGTGGATGTCCTGACATCAGCGGCAGAGGTCGCGGCGCGAGCTGACATAGTGCTCACGAGCCTGCCGAGCGCCGCGGCATTGGACCAGACCGCGGGCGAGATCATGTCCGTCGCGGATGATGCACGTCGCGGCCTCCTCGTGGCGGAGCTCAGCACGCTGCCGCTCGACTGCAAGACAGCGAACCGCGATAGGCTCGCTGAGTGCGGCGTCGTGTTGCTCGACTGTCCGCTCAGCGGCACGGGTGCACAGGCGGCAGTCGGTGATGTCGTGATTTACGCGAGCGGTGACGAGGCGAGCTGCCGGCGCTGCGAGCAGGTGTTCCTCGGATTCGGCCGTGCCTGCCCCTATCTGGGCGAGTTCGGGAATGGCACCAAGATGAAGTTCATTGCCAACTTGCTCGTTGCGATCCATAACGTGGCGACGGCCGAGGCGATGCTGCTGGGCGTGCGCAGCGGGCTCGATCCGCAGGTCCTCTGCGAGGTTGCGGGCTCTGGTGCCGGGGGCTCGCGGGTCTTCGATCTGCGAGGGCCGCTCATGGCGCACGAGCAGTACGAGCCCGCGACGATGAAGCTCGATATCTGGCAGAAGGATATGAAGCTGATTCGCGAGTTTGCCGAAGCGAGCGGTACGGCCACACCGCTATTCACAGCGAGCGACCCGATCTACAAAGCGGCTGTCGCCGCCGGGCGCGGCAACGAAGACACCGCGGCGGTCTACGAGGTGCTCAAAACCCTGAGCCGGTCAAATACAGCGACTTAGCTCGGCAGTGGCGGCCGAGACATGAGTGTCGTGAGTCAATGATGCATCCCTTAACACATCTCGCCATCATTTGGGCCGCGGTTTTCGTGGCCGTTATTGCGGCAAAGAAGACGCGCCTCACGCCTGTTCTGTTCTTCCTGTTCATGGGTTTCGCGCTCGCTAACATTGGTATTCTGCCGAGCCAGTCCGATCAGTTCATTCGCGAGTTTGCCGAGCTCGGAATTATTTTCATCATGTTCGCTCTGGGTTTTGAAGAATCGACGACGAACTTCATCGGCAGTATCAAGAAGAGCTGGGGAATCGCGCTATTCGGAGCAATCGGGCCGTTCGTGATCGCCTACGTCATTGCAGATTATATCTGGGGTGACTTGAATATTTCGTTGATGTGCGCTCTTGCAATGACGGCTACTGCCGTTTCTCTGACCATGGTGTCGCTTCGCAGCGAAGGACTGCAGAACTCGGCTGTGGCAACGAGAATCATGACCTCGGCAGTGATCGACGACATCGGCTCACTCGTTGCCGTTGCAATTGTCGTTCCCCTCGCCGTCAGCGGCGACCAAGTGAGCATGGCCGGGGTCTTGACGGCTGGAGTGCGAGCGGCGCTGTTCTTCGTTATCGTCACCATCATCGGTGGGTGGATTTTCCCCCATAGACTAACGGGGCTGATCAGCCGTGTGCCATTCATTAATCGCTACGGCATGGTGCACCTGCTGACCTTTGATTCTGGCAGACATGCGACGATCTCCATTCTTCTGGTCGCGCTGCTCGTCGGTCTCATGGCGAGTTTCTTCGGTTTTCATCCGGCCGTGGGAGCCTACATGGCAGGCTTGATTATCAAGGAAGAGTATTTCGATTTCGATGATAACTCTATCCTTATCGGGCAGACCCGGATTACTTCGAAGGTATACGCGGAAACCAAGAGCATTGTGGATACTGCAGCGTTTTCGCTCGTCGGGCCCGTCTTTTTCGTAGACCTGGGCGCGAAGATTGTGTTGGGTACGGAAATGCTGTTTGTGGTTTTGCCTTACGCGGCGGCAATGACAGTGGGTGTGTTCGTCGTTCAGGTGGCGACGGCTTCCCTGGCAGCGCGCTATACGGGCGCTATGAGCTGGGCGCAGAGCCTAATGATCGGCTTCGGAATGCTCGGCCGCGCTGAGCTTGCTTTCGTAGTTATGGATATTGCCTTCGTGCAGAATTCAATACTGCCTGCCGAAGCGTTTTTCACGTTGATGATCGCGGCGTTCTTCCTGAACATCGCTGTGCCGATAACGATCAGGTGGTGGCGACCCTACTATAACGCAGCCGAGACTTTGGGCGGCTAGTCAGCGGCGATGCTGATTGACCTCTATTGCTTGCGGCTGCCGGGCGATACGCTCGCTCCGCCACTGCTTGAACGTCAGTTGTCTTCAGCGTACCTTGAATAGAATTCAAATCGCCTGCCAGATAGAGAAAGCTACAGAGGAGCGCGCGATGCCATCTCGCCGACACACCGCGTCCGCCAACCGGGCGGCACTCAGCCTCGCAATCCTACAGATCGGACTCCTTGCGGTCCCGCTTGCCGGCGCGCAGACGCGCGCCTCCGGACCGTGGTGGCCATCGCCGCATGGAGCGGATGATCAGGCAGGAGCATCTAACTACGTGACGCCGGAGAAGATACTCGAGGCCTTGCAGTTGCCGCGCACCGGTCAGACCTATGAGCTCGGGCACTTTTATGAGGCGGATATGCCGCAGTATACGTCGCGGCCTTTCTACCTCAACGTCGTGCCGGCCGCGCCGGCGAGGAGCGAGGGCAACAACACGGTGCACGGCGATTACTTCACGGGTTATATCGGCCAGATGGGCACGCAGTTCGATGCCTTGGGTCACCAGGGTCAGACGCTGCGCATGGCTGACGGCTCCTACGAATCCGTGTTCTATAACGGTTTCACGGAGGATGAGTTGACGGGCACCAATCGCGGCCAGGGTGGGCTCGACGCCCTGGGCATTGAGCACATGAGACCGTTCATTACCCGCGGAATTCTCATCGACATTGCCGGATATAAAGGCGTGGCTACACTAGGCCCGCGCTACGAGGTCACGCTCGACGACATACGCGGTTCGCTCGAGCGCCAGGGCATGAGCGAAGATACGATCGAGCAGGGCGATGCGGTGCTCCTGCACTATGGATGGTCGGCATATTGGACGAGTCCCTCCAGATATAACGATAGCCGCTTCGGTGTCGGCGAGAATGAGGGTTCGCCGGGAATTGGACCGGCGGTGGCTGGTTGGCTAGTGAGTCGCAAAGTCTCGATGGTGGGCGCGGATTCTTGCTGCGTGCAAATCATGCCGCCGACCAATCCTGGTAACGTTCACCATATTCTGTTCTTCGAGGAAGGGATTGGCTTGTTGGAGAACATGGAGCTTAAGGACATCGCTCGCGATGAGGTCTACGAATTCCTGTTTCTCAATCTGACTTTGCGGATCAAGGGCGCAACTGGATCGCCTGTGCGTCCGATAGCCGTGCGTTAATTGGCAGCGCCTTTGGAGTCAGGCCGGCAATAGCCACCTTTTTCGGTGCAAGTTAGCAGAAAACGGGTAGCGTGTTCGTGGCTGATAAGAGCTCTAGCGGGAGAAGCTGATGAAAGTCATCGTTACTGTATTCGTGGCAGTGCTGGCGTGGGCACCTATGCTCACGCAGGCGCAGGGAGGCGCAGCCGATGTTGCGGTCGTAATCGACGAGCTCGTCGCGGCCAATCGAATTCTTGCCGCGCAGGGGATTCTGCCGGGCTATGGGCACGTCAGCGTCCGTCATCCAGCGAACCCGAACCGTTATTTCATGTCCAGATCCTTGGCGCCGGAACTCGTCACCACGGGAGATATCGTTGAGTACAACCTCGACAGCGACGCCGTCGACTCGACGGCTTACCCGGGCTACCTCGAGCGCTTCATTCATGGTGAGATTTACAAGACACGACCGGATGTCATGGCCGTTGTGCACAACCATTCGCCGATGGTGATCTCTTTCGGCATCGGCACGACGCCGCTACGGCCGGTATTCCATCAAGCCGCGTTTTTTCTAGACGGTATCCCGGTCTGGGACTACCGTGACTTCGGTACCGCCGATGGCGCGCTCGTCAATACGCCGGAACGTGGCCGGGCAATGGCGCTGGCCTTGGCTGACCGACCGATCGTGATGATGAAGAACCACGGCGTTGCCATCGTTGGATCGACCTTGCCTATGGTCGTAGGCCGTAGCATCACGCTAGAGCAAAATGCAGAAATGCAGAGTGCGGCGCTCGCGCGCGGCGATGAGATTACTTATCTCGAATTCGAGAAGGAAACGATGGGCAGCGATTTTCTGCGCGCCTGGAATCTGTGGAAACTACAGATCGGAGCGGCCGCGCGTTAGCGGGGCGAGGGAGTGGCAAAAATGTTCACGTTGCGGTCTCGATTCATGATCATTGCGCTCAGCACGTTGACCGCAGCGATTGCCTCTTTTGCAGATGCGCAGACACAGCCTGCGCCGGACTACGATCTGCTGATTCGCGGCGGACGTATCGTCGATGGCACCGGTAATCCCTGGTTTTCCGGTGATGTTGCGATTCGTGAGGGTCGCATCGTTGCCGTCGGGGCAGTTGCGGAGGGTGCCGCCGCCCGCGTGATAGATGCCAATGGTCTGGTCGTGGCGCCCGGCTTCATCGACCTGCATGGACATTCGACAACGGCGCTGCTGAACGATGGCAACGGAGAAAGCAAGCTACGACAGGGCGTGACCCTCGAGGTGGTCGGCGAGGGGGAGTCACCGGCGCCGGCTCTTGATCCAGCGGAGGGGCGTTCCTGGACAAGCTTGACGGACTACTTTGCCGACCTTATGCGCAACGGCATCTCGATGAACCTGATCGCGCACGTTTCCTACAACCAGATTCGCGGTTCCGTCATCGGTTATAAGCAAGGCACTGCGACGCCC
>JAHEEM010000125.1 GCA_024640695.1 Rhodospirillaceae bacterium
GCCGTCCGGATCGAATTGCACGACCGAGTCCAGCTCGGAATCGAGGCACTCATTGCCGAAGCGCTCCGGTGCAGCCGCATCGCAGCGAATGACCGCCCAGACGTGCGCGCCGTCCGGATCCATCGTGACGTCACCGACGGCACCCATTGGCCGGCCGCCGGGGAGCTTCGCCCAGCCGTCGACAGCCCGATAGGGGTTCGGCAACGCCTGGGCCAGAGCCTCGGCGGGTACCCCGATCGCCGCGATGGCGATTAAGACGAATGCTGCGAGGATGCGAACGGAATGGGCTGCGGTTGCCGGTTTGGCGCACATCGATCCTCCGCTCAATTCATAATTCCAGTCAGGCTGAAGCTTGCACAGGTTCAGGCTCGGTCGCTACCCGCAGTGGCGTAATCGCTTGGTCATGCGCACTGCGGCAGCTGCAGCGGGGCCGGCGGGCGTCCAGATAAGGACGCCCGCCGGCGGTCACAGCTAGTTGTTGAGCAAGTTCGAGGGCAGGTAGCGCCGGGTTGACTCAATATCGCAGTTAAACGGCGACATGTCCGTATTCGGGCGATAGAGCAGCGTGCGCTTGTGCGTCATCGAACCGACGATGTACTCGGCATCCTCGAGCGTAAATTCGGCCTCCATGCGTGCGCCATTGTCGATCAGCCGATAACGTTCGACCACGTGCTTCTGCGGGCCTGACGGAGTGCCATTCTGATAGGGTGAGCGATGGTAGGCGAAGTTGCGCGTGTCGATGACGAGCGTGTCGCCCTCGTAGTGCCCGACTGAATGCCCTTCGTGCATGAGGACGCTCGGATCGGGGTGCTCGCGACCGTCCGTATAGACCGTTCGGACCTGATCGAAATACTGACTGCGGACCGTCATCGTGCCGTCGCCGTTATCCGTGAACTCCATCGGATAGAGGTCCGTATAGACAATCATCGCTGGCGTCGGCTTGGTGATGCAATTGAGCTCCGGATTGTCCGGCGACGCCTGGGTCCAGCCGCTAAGGGCGTTCCGCCCCTTCTCCGTCAGCGTGAGATCTCGCAGCATGATCTGATCGAGGCCACCGGGATAGTCCGCAGGCAAGCTGGACCGGTCCACGAGCCAACGACCCTCAACGGACGTCGCACGCGGCGAGTCCGCCTGAACCCCGGCGCGTGTTTCACCAGGTATACGTTCACCGATAGTAGCGCCGTCCTTGGCGACCGCGGCCATGAGCCCATAGGGCCTGCCGTCGCTCGCGGGACGCAGATCCACCGTGATCCGATCTCCAACCTGCAGCGAGTCGCGCGTCCAACCCCTGCGCGTCAGTGTGATCATCGAGGCCATCTGCACGGTCCAGTCCTTCGTCTGCCTGTTCTCGTCCGTAACGGCCACGACGAAATAGGCGTGCGGATTGCGCAGACTGAACTCTTTGACCGTGCCTTCCAGGCTGAGCATGGTACTCATGTCGAGCGCCGCGTCGCTGTGGTGCGCAAATGTCGGCGTGACAGCAGCGCACATGATCGCGCCAAGTGTTATCAGGTATTTCATTGTGTATCCCCTCAGTGAGGTATTCGAGTAATCATTATTTGTTCTGGCGCACTGCAGGCGCACGCCCAAGACCATACTGCCCGCTGGTTGCGATGCCGGCCTCCCCGCCTAGTACATGGTCGCCGCCCGTTGAATTCGCTGACTAGGCTTCGGAGCTGCCTTTGCTTGGATCATACCCAAAAAAGGGTAACAGTAGGGCCTTTTTACCGGTCTCGCCAGTGAATTCACCCTACTGGGCACAGCTCAACAGCATGTGAGGCTCAACGTCGGGAGGGCCTTTCCCAAAGCCGTGCGGGTGGCCTGGATCAGAACGACGTCGGCCCCAAGCACCCTCGTCTCGACGTCATTGGCGGTTTCCTATCGGCGACGATCGAATGCGTCGACGACGACATGCTCAACGCAGAGGTTGCGCGCCCAAAGTGACGGCGCGCGGGCAGACCGGCCAGGCTGACTCTCAGTAGGCGCCCTCGCGGTATCTCTCGATCGCATTCATCGGTGCGCACATCAGATCCGTGACGCCAGAGAATAGCCCGTACCAGCCAAAGTAAGTGATGCGCTCGCGCGGCTCGCGGCGGAAGTAGCGCGTCTCGGCGACATAGGGCGCCGCATAGAACGCTGGATCGTAGAGCACCATCTGGTGCTCGATGAGATCGGTCTCAATGCGTCGGTAACGCTCCTCGATACGCGCCCCAAGACTTTTAACGTGGCCGGTCGAGTCTAACCATGCACGATCCTCCATGCCGACCGTGTTGACCACGAGCGTATCGCCCTGCCATTCGGCAACCGAGTGACCGTACCAAGCCGGGCCGATGTTCTCGATGTTCTCACCCGATGGCAGCTCTCGGCCGTCCATCCAAAACTCGCGCAGCGTGCGCTCGCGCTGTTGTAACTGCAGGATCCGGCCCTCGGTATGGACGAATTCGAACAGCCGTACCCGCGTGTCGAACATCGTGCGCGGAAAACCGCGCGGGTTACATGCAAAGGTCGGATCGTTCGAGAGCGCCGGATCGTCGGTCGGCGTGAGCCGGGGATCGTCAGTCCGCGTCGGGATGCTCTGTAGGTACTGCGCCTCGCCCGCAGGCGTCAGCGGCGGCGCCTCGGGCCCGAACGGAATTGCGCCCCCTCCGCCGCCATCGCCGGCCCAGATACCCGACAGATCGCGCGGATCGAAGTCCACCTGCTGAGCGAGGGCTAACGGCGCGAGGCATGCGGTCACGGCGAATAGCAGCCCGCGAATCGGAACAGGATGACTTCGTCGATGCATGCGTCAATCCACGTCTGCGCCGCGCACGAAAATGACCGTGCCGTCTTCGAGCACGATGCGCTGGCAGAGCCCGATCGGCTCGCCCTCTCGTCCAGGGCTGATGTAAGCGGTCACCGGCTGACCGGACTTGAGCGTGTTGCGGTGGTACCCAAGACGCGCGAGCGTGTTCACGTTACTGTGCTCGATGAGCCAGGTCACGGGCTTCCCGTCCTCGCCCTCGACGTCGATCGCGATCGCGATATGCGGGTTGCGCCAGATCAGCTCGCGGACGGTGCCTTGAATCGCGATCTCGGTATCGAAGTCGTACCGGTTGCCGCGGCCATGGTGCGCCAGCGCCTTGCCGCTCACACTGAGCAGAGCGGCAACTAAGCCCACTACCACCAACGTTTGTTTCATTTCGGTTCGTGTCTCCGTTGGCCGCCGCCGTGGCACCGTGTTGCGCCCGAAAAACCTTAGCACACTCCCTCGATTCTGGGGCCCAGCTCCAGCGCCAGCGTGCGGCTCAGCCCCGCGCAGCCTGGATCCGCCTGATTTATCCCAGCCTCGGGGGCCTTTTCCCGCGTAAACTGGTTAGAATCGATTCGCACAAGAACGCCCGGTCAGGGGGAGAGCAATGACCTCGTTCAATGCAAGCATTGGCGTCTTCGCGCCCAGCGGCAACGTCGAGGCGACGGTGGCGGAGCTCGACGCCCATCGCGCCGCCGGCTCTGCCTGGTCCATCGAAGGCCTGCTGCCCGACCCGCGCTTCGACCCCGTGCGCGACGACCCTCGCTTTCTGGCGCTCGTCGAACGCTACCGCCGGCGATAGTCGGCACTCACTCTGACCCGAGGCAAGATCATAATGTTAATTCGCAACGCTCCCGCCGATTTGCGCGTCGCGCGCCCTTGGGCCGTGGCGATCAGCTTGCTCGTCGCCCTGCTGCCGGTCGCGGCACAACCCCAGGGGATCATCGACGTCCCCGTAGCGTCAACGAGCGCGCGGCAGATGACTAAGGCGGCGGCAGCTTTCGTCGAGAGCCTGAGACCCGAGCAGCGCGCAGCGGCCGTGTTAGCGTTTACGGGCGCCAATCGCACGAACTGGTCCAACGTGCCTGTCTACGTGCATCCGCGGCCGGGCCTGCGCATTCGTGATCTGACCAACGAGCAACGCCGCGGCGTGCATGCGCTGTTGCGCGCCTCGCTGTCCAGTCAGGGCTACCAAAAAGTCGCCGGCGTCATGCGCCTCGACAGCATCCACGGCGCGCGCGAGCTCGCACACCTCGAGCAATTCGGCCCCGCCGCCGACGACCGGCCGTTCGTGCACGAGGAGGCCGAGAGCTTCGGCACGGGCAGCTACACGATCGCGGTGTTCGGTAACCCCGACGGCGACACGGACTGGGGGTGGATCATCCAGGGCCACCACATGGGCGCAAGCTTCACGGTTTCCGGCGAGCACGCCACTTTCACGCCGCTATTCCTCGGCGCGACGCCGCTCGTGCTCGAGGATGGCGTCGGTGCAGGCTGGTCTGCACTGTCGCACGAGGTCACGCGCGGCACCGAGCTCATGGCCTCGCTCGATTCAGCGCAGCGCGCCAAGGCCGTCGAGCCCGACGCGCTGCCGAACGATGTGATGTATGGCGTAGGGCACAAGGGCGAGCCGCCCGGGCGCTCGGGGTTGCCGGCTAACGACATGACCGCCAGGCAGCGGCGGCTCTTGCGCGCGCTCGTAGAGGAATACGTGCGCAACGCCGATTTTGACGTCGCCGAAGCACAACTCGAGGCGATCGAGACGGCGGGCTGGGACAAACTGTGGTTCACTTGGCGCGGACCGACGGACGTCCCCGACGCGCCGCTTTACTATCGCGTCCACGGCGAACGAATCTTGATCGAGCTGCTGCAGCGGCCGAATCACATCCATACCATCGTCCGCGATCCACAGAACGACTACGGCGAGGCCTGGCTCGACACGACGCTGACCGAGGAGCATACGGCGAACGACCGCTTCGAGGCCGCGACAAGAGCCTACGCCGAGTCGAACTAGCATCTCCGGCCGCGCCACGCCCGACTGCGAGCGATCTGGCTGCGGCTGCCTCATTGCGGCTCACGGACCATGATCTCGGCGCTGCGCGGGCCTGCGACAGCCCTCGAAAACCGGGGCATTCCAGGCACTGCAGCCAATTTACGAATCATATACAATTCGCGCCCTTCCAACCTTCGGTCACATTTCGTTAAGGGAGTTAAGGATGACTACAGCGCGAAGGAAGCGCCCAAGCGTCTCGGGCACGAAGTTTGATACCAACGGAGTCCGCAAGGCAGCGATCGCGGTGCTCGCGAGCGCTTACCGCAGCGAACGGTTCCGCACCTTGGCCGATATTCTCGTTGCGATGGAAGTCATCGACGCCGACCTCGACGGTCAGCCGCATTCGATGCGCTCGCTTTCTGAGAAGCTCGACATACCCTACACGTCAGTGTCGAGGATCGTCTTCGGCCTGACCGCAGAAGGTGGCGAGGGCCCGGGCATACTGACGCTGAGCTCGCACCCCGACGACCGGCGGCGCAAAGTGATCGGCGTGGATTCCGAGGCTTTCAAGCTCTTCGGCAAAGGACCGCATCAAGCCGCCGAGAGCGCGATGCTCGAGTACTACGGCCAGTCCGTAAAGAGCCTCAAGGCCAAGAACGGCCCGCGCCGCGGCTGAGATCCTAGCGCGCCCGCGCCTATCGGGCTAAGGCGCGGGCGGCGATACGCGGGCTAGACCTGATCGATGTATGCGGCCATGCGCCTGCGCGCGGCCGCGTCGGGCATCTGTCCATACGCCGCCATCGCATTCTCGGCCATGTGCGCGGGATTGCTGGTCTCCGTCAGCACACTGGTGATGGCCGGATGCGGCAGAATGTACTTCAGTGAGAACTCCGCCCAGCTATGAATGCCGATCTCTGAGGCCCAGTCGGGCAGCGGCACGCCGGCGAGACGTTGGAAGTACTCGCCGTTCATGAACGGCCGATTGATGATCACCGCGATACCGCGATCCTGTGCAAGCGGCAACATGCGCTCCTCGGCACGCCGCTCGGTGATGGAGTAGTTGTACTGCACGAAGTCCGGGGTCTCGCGCCCCAGGAATTCTTCGAGCGCCTCGTAAAGCTCATATTGCGACACCGTTACGCCGATGTAGCGCGCCCGTCCCGAGGCCTTCCATTCCTTGAGCGTCGGCCAATGAGTGTAGAGGTCGGTCAAGCTGAAGATTTGCGCGAGATCAATGGTCTGCCTGCCGTATGACTTCAGGCTTTGTTCGAGCTGGTCGACACCGGCCTGGCCGTCCTCGGAGACTTTCGTCGTCACGAACAGCTTATCGCGCAGATCGGGTTGATTGATGATCTGCCCGAAGCCCGAGTCGTTCGCAGGATTTCGCGGCCAGGTGTCGACGACGCGGCCGCCATGTTCGACGAGCGTGCGCAATATGGCTTCGACGGGCTCCGGGCCGTTCGCCGAAATCTCGGAGATGACCTTGCTCGAGCCCAGCCCAATGATCGGCAGCGTTTCGCCGGTCGTCGGAATTCGTCGCAGCGGCATGGTTTGCTGGGCCCAGGCACCCACTGTCGCAAAATTGCTCGCGCCGAGCGCGGAAAGTAACGCGAGAAAGTCGCGTCGGCTGTGATTCGAATCTAGCGGCATGGTTTGGTCCCCTCAGCAGCAATGCTCTGTCGCCGCAGAGCTTAACATTCGGCGACTCCAGGAATCTCGGTAGGAGACAAAAAGCGCTCTGGAGAGTTCCGGCTGTTTCATGGCGCAACAGACCGCAGCAACCCCGGATAGTAGGCAAGTAGCGTGCCGATGCGAGCCAGGTAATGGATATAGAGCGCGGCCCAGAGGCCGTGGTTTCCATAGGGCCTCATGAGCCACCAAGCCGCCAGGTAGATCATCACGGTCATGATCGCTGCATTTCTCATCTGAGCCGTGCGTGTCGCGCCAATGAAAATGCCGTCGAGCTGGAAGGCCCAGACTCCGAGCAAAGGCGCCGCAGCCGCCCACGGCAGGTAAACGCGTGCCGCGGCGCGCGCGGCGGCATCGACTGTCATGAGATCGATGAGCGCAGCGCCAGTCAGCGACAGCACGGCAACGATGACGACCGCAACGCCGCCAGCCCAGAGTGTCGTCATCCGCGCGGCCGCAATCAGTCCTGTCTGATGGCGAGCGCCGATCGCGCGGCCCACGAGGGCCTCGGCTGCGAAGGCCAGGCCATCCAAGAAATACGCCGCTACGGAGATGAAGTGCATGAGCACGGCGTTCGCAGCCAGGACGATGTCGCCCTGCCTGGCACCCTGCGCCATGAACCACACGAACACCATAATCAGCGCCAGAGAGCGCAACATGATGTCCCCGTTAACTGCGAACGTGCGACGCAGATGCGCCGGCGTGAGCAGCTTAGCGAGACTCATGCTGCCACGGCTTACGCCGAGATGGCGCCAGGCAATGAGGAGGCCGAGCGCCGCCGCGATGCATTCGGCGCCGAGCGTTCCCAGCGCGACGCCGCGCACATCCCAGCCGAAACCGAGAACGAACAGCGCGTCCAAAGCAATATTTGTGAGGTTCAGCACGAACTGCAGAACTAATCCTATGTCTGTTCGGCCCAGACCGATGAACCAGCCGAGCAGCGCGTAGTTCGCGAGTGTCGCCGGCGCCGCCCAGATCCGAATATCGACATAGGCGCGGGCGAGGTCCTCAACCTGCGCGCTGCCGTTGAGCAGCAGAAATGCACTCTCGCGTATCGGCCACCGCAGCACGACGAGCGCAAGACCAACACCCAATGCGATCAACAGCGCGCGACCGAGATTCGATGCGATCTCATCGGCATCCTTCGCGCCGAGTGCCTGCGCAGTCAGCCCTGTTGTGCCCATGCGGAGAAAACCAAAGGCCCAGAACACGAACGTGAATATCAATGAGCCGACCGCGACGGCGCCGATATAGGCAGGATCGGGGATCTGTCCGACGACCGCTGTATCGACGACACCTATCAAGGGCGTCGATGCGTTCGACAGCATCACGGGCACCGCAATCGACAAGACCGCTCGGTGCGTCAAGGCTCCGTCAGAGCCCGCCTCGCCTGTAGTCGTGCTCACGTGACTGTCGTCTCACTACCGGCACTCGAGGCCGGCCCGGACTGTGAATGGGGTCACGGGATTCTACTAGGGTGTCTTCTAGACTGCCTGGAGCAATTTCGCTGCCGGACCGGCGGTCGCGGCAAGCCGTTCGCGAGGACCGACCATGAGAAGCAAGCACACGATACTGGCCTCGATAATCGCGCTGGCACTGTCCGGCTGTGCCACGATGAACCAGCAGGAATGCATGGTCAGCGACTGGCGCACCGTCGGATTCGAGGACGGCTCACTCGGGCGTCCTCCGGAGACGATCGGCAACTATCGGCAGGCCTGCGCAAAGCACGGTGTGAGCCCGGATCTGGAGAGCTACCGCAGCGGCCACGCCGAAGGCGTCCAGAGCTTCTGTCAGCCGGTCAAAGGCTTCAACTACGGCCGCAGCGGCGCAACTTACCGCGGCGTGTGCCCGGCAGAGCTCGAGTACGGGTTTATAGCCGCCTATAACGAAGGCCGCCAGCTGCACCAGCTCGAGGCCGCGGTGCGCAGCGCCGACGCGCAGATCACGCAGCGCTATCGCGCCCTCGAAAACATCAAAGCCGAGATCACCAACAAGGAAGCCGCGCTCATAACCGACGGCACGAGCGCCGCGGAGCGGATCACCTTGCTCTCCGAAACCAAAGAGCTCGCGCGACAGCACGGCCTCATCGAGGCGGAGATCGTCGAGCTACAGCGCGACCGCACCCTCCACGCCCAAGCGCTGGGAGAATACCGCAACACGCTCGCCTACGAGTTCTAAGCGCCTTTATGTGTCCCCGTCGATGACGATTCGCAGCACGCGATCGTCGTAAGGCTCTGGCTCGAGCCGCCCATCGCGATTACTCGTGCCCAAATACAGCGCGCCGTCCGGTCCGACAGTCAATGCACGCAGACGTCTGTAGAGCGATTCGCTCGGCACACCGTCCCGCCACACGCGGCTATTGAACCATCGATCCACGGCCGTGACGCGATTTGGGTTCGCGGGATCCTTAAAGCGAATTCGGACCAAGGCTTCCGACCACAGCGCGCTCACGTAAAGATCGCCATTGTGAAAGGTCATATCGCCGGGCGGAACCGATGGAATCCAGGACAGTATCGGGTCGATGAAACCATCCACGCCGGGCGCGCCGACGACGCGCGGCCAGCCGTAGTTCGCGCCCTTCGTCACGATATCAATCTCATCGAAGGCGCCGATGCGCGGCTCCCACTCCGTCGTTGGGCCGTGGTCGGCGACGAACAGCGCGTCGTCGCCAGGACGGAATGCAATGCCGAGGGGATTGCGAAAGCCGTAGGCCCAGATCGGATTGCCGGGCCAGGGATTATCAGCCGGCACATCGCCCTCGGGCGTTAGGCGCAAAATGCTGCCGCCAACATTACTGAGATTCTGGGCGCGGTTGCGGTCGCGCGCATCGCCGGCACCGATGTAGAGCATGCCATCGGGTCCGAACTTGATTCGGCCGCCATTGTGGTTGGTTGCGCCCGGAATGTCGTCGAGGATGATCTGTTCATCGGCACCGCGGCCGTTGACCTCGCGGAATCGGCTCACGCGATTAGTCACCGCCTCGCCATCGCCCTCGACGGTGTACATCACGTAGACCCAAGGCTGGTCGGGGAAATCCGGGTGCAGTGCCATGCCGTTGAGCCCGTTCTCGCGGATCTCCGCCGTGACGCGATCGACAGTAACCCACGGCGCGGGATCCAGCACACCCTCGGGACTGACCACACGGACACGGCCGGCTTTCTCGGTCAGAAATAGGCGTCCATCGCGGGCAAACTCCAGGCTCCAGACCACGTCGAGC
>JAHEEM010000126.1 GCA_024640695.1 Rhodospirillaceae bacterium
CGTAGGCCAGCAGCTGTTCCTCGCCCCAACCCTCGGGCCGGCCAATGAAGTTGGCGCCGCCTTTCAGGAACATGCCCGGCACACCGGCCTTCGCCAGGCTGAACTGATCGGACCGGTAGAAATAGCCGCGATCGGGGAATTGGTCGGGGACCACGGCGCGGCCTTGATGCGCGCCAACGGACCGCGCGGTCTCATCGAGCGTCGATTTCCCGAGGCCGATGAAGGCAATATCTCGGGTCCGCCCCCAGATGTTCTCGCCGTCATAGTTGATGACTGCAGCCATCCTGCCGGTCGGCACCACCGGCGTCTCCGCCAGGTATCTTGATCCTAGCAAGCCCTGTTCCTCTGCTCCGACGTAGGCGACGAGGACGGAGCGCCGCGGCGGCTCGGGCAGCGCGCCGAACGCCTGTGCGATTGCGTTAACGATGCCCAGACCGCTGCCATTGTCGCGCGCGCCGTTGTAGATGCGGTCGGCAGCCGTTGCTTCGTCAGCGACGCCAAGGTGGTCGTGATGTGCCATGAAGATGACGATCTCATCGGCGAGTTCCGGATCGCTACCGTCGAGTATCCCGAGCACGTTTGCCGTCGTGGTCGTCGACAGAGCATTGCTGAGCGTAAGTGAGGTGCGCACCGACAGCGGCACTGGCTCGAAGTTCGGTTCGCGAGCTGCGGCAACGAGCGCGTTCAGGTCCTGCCCACCAAGACCGACAATTTCGCGTGCCGCCGCCTCGGTGACCCACGCCTCGACTTGCAGGCGCGGCTCCGCGCCGGCGGGCAGCTCGAACTGCTCGCCGCTCCAGGACGTCTGGACGACCTGCCACGGATAACCGGCCGACGGTGTCGTATGAATGACGACCGCGCCCACCGCGCCTTGACGCGCCGCGCTCTCGTATTTGTACATCCAGCGACCGTAGTAAAGCCGGGTTTTGCCTTCGAAGAGCTCGGGATCCCAATCCGGATCGTTGTTGAGCATCAGCAGAACTTTGCCGCGCAGATCCATGCCCTTGAAGTCGTCCCAGCCGTACTCTGGCGCCTGAATCCCGTAACCGACAAACACGACTTCGGCATCCTCGATCGCAGCTTGCTCGGCTTGCACGCCGCTCGCCGCTATGAAGTCACTGCCCTGACCAAGTGTCAGATTGGATCGCGCGTTCGTGAAAGACCAGGCTCTCGGCTGAGATGCATTAATGCCGAGGAGATCGAACGGCTGCTCCCAGCTGCCACCCGCCGCGGCAGGCCGAAAACCCGCAGCGTCGAGCCGCTCGGCAAGGTAAGCGCGGGCGGCACGGTCACCCGCTGTGCCAGGGCCTCGACCCTGATAGCGGTCGCTGGACAACTCGGCGATGGCAGGACGCACCGTCTCGGCGGTAATCGACTCGCTTGCCGCGATCTCGGCTGGAGCGAACCGTGGAGTCTGGCGGTCGCCATCGAGCGGATCCTGCTCCGGGCCGCAGCCGAGCAGCAGTAACGTCATGCAGAGGGTGTTGATTGCGCGCATTTCACCTCTCCGTCGGGGCGTAGAGGCTACATGCGCCCGACAAGATGCATTGTGAGCCACTCGGCGACGAGCGCGGGTTTTGCCTCCCCTTCGATTTCGATGGTCACCTTGACCTTGATGATCAGCTGACCGGCTCGCTCTTTCGCCTCGAGCAGCTTAGTGACGGCGCGGATCCGCTTACCGACCTTGACCGGCGCCGCAAATCGAACCTTATCGAAACCATAGTTGATGACCATCCTAGCGTCGTCGATATTCGGCGCAAACTTCTCGCAGAGGTGCACGATCATCGATAAGGTCAACATGCCGTGCGCGATCGTCCCACCGAACGGCGAGCTCGCCGCACGAACAGGATCGACATGTATGAACTGACGGTCCTCCGTGACTTCTGCGAACTGATCGATTCGCGCCTGGTCGATTGCAAACCAATCGGATGTGCCGAGTTCTGTGCCGACAAGCTCAATGAACTCGCTCTTCGTCATGGCCTGTAACATCTGATCTCCCTGATGCGAACTCGCTCGCTTGCTCGATTCGCGCGCACCTGGCCCCCGCTGGATCAAAGCCTCGTCAAACTCATTCACCCAAGGCTATCGAGCGACGCGCGCTGCTCTCGAAGCGCCCGCCGTGGACGCAAGTGTACTCAGCGGCACTCGTCCAGGCGAGCAATTGGCAGATATGGCTGCCTGCATGGTCGATCGAGGGAGGACTTCCGGCAGGATCGCGACACTGCCGAATCCCTCTCTCCCTGCTCGCCCGATGCGCAGCTCAGCGATAGGGTCTAGAATCGCGCGCTGTGAACGGCCAAGAGGAAAATAGCCGGGCGCCTAGGGTTGGCTTCGTGAGCCTGGGCTGCCCGAAGGCGCTCGTGGACTCAGAGCGCATCCTGACGAGGCTGCGCTCCGAAGGCTACTCGACGGCAGCCGATTATCAGGACGCCGACGTCGTCGTCGTTAATACCTGCGGCTTCATCGACAGTGCCCGCGACGAATCGCTTGCAGCGATCGGCGAAGCCCTTGCCGAGAACGGCCGAGTCATCGTGACGGGCTGCCTGGGCGCGACCCCTGATGTCATCATGGCCAGGCATGCCAAAGTGCTCTCGATTACCGGCCCCCATCAATACGATGCCGTCATGAACGCGATTCACGAGGCGGTGCCACCACCCGAGACGCCGTTCTTGAATCTCGTGCCAGCGCGCGCGGTGAAGCTGACACCAAGCCACTACTCATACCTGAAGATTTCCGAGGGCTGCAACAACCGTTGCAGCTTCTGCATCATCCCGCAATTGCGCGGTCGGCTCGTGAGCCGCCCTATCGCGGATGTGCTCAATGAGGCGGAACAGCTCGTCGAAACGGGAACTCGCGAGCTTTTAGTGATCTCGCAGGACACCAGCGCCTATGGCGCCGATATTCGCTACGCGAAGTCCGCCTGGCGCGGCCGCGAGATCCCGGCTCGAGTGACGGAGCTCTGCAAGGCCCTCGCCGAGCTCGGCGTCTGGGTGCGACTGCACTACATCTATCCATATCCTCACGTCGACGAGTTGCTGCAGCTTATGCAGGACGGCAGGCTGCTACCCTATCTGGACGTGCCGTTCCAACACGCGAGTGACAAAGTGCTCAAGGCCATGCGCCGGCCCGCGGCCGAGGCGCGCACGCTCGACCGAATCATCGCATGGCGAAAGCAAGTTCCTGATCTTACGATTCGGTCAACATTTATCGTCGGATTTCCCGGCGAAACCGATGCGGATTTCGAATTCCTGCTCGAATGGCTCGAAGCCGCCGAGCTCGATCGTGTTGGCTGCTTTCGGTATGAGGCGATCGACGGCGCGACAGCGAATGCTCTACCGGGCGCCGTCGCAGATGAAGTCAAGGAGGAGCGCTGGCATAGACTCATGGCAGCCCAGCAGACAATTAGCGCGCGCCGGCTCCGAGAAAAGACTGGCAAAGTCATCCGCGTTATCATCGACGAGATCGGCGATGCCGGCGGCGTCGGTCGCTCGACCGGAGACGCGCCGGAGATCGACGGCAAAGTCTACGTTCGAGGCGGCAGCCTTGCGGTAGGGCAGATTACGGAGGCCCGCGTCCTGCGCAGCGGCCCCTACGACCTCTGGGCGGAGGCCATCTAGATTCCTTGAGCTATGCGACAGACCATCACGCCTAAGCATGAGAACTTGCGCCGCGCGGTCCAGTGGCTATCCGATCTTGGGCCCGCGACGCCTGCATCGATCAATGAGGCAAGCATCCGCTTCGATCTCTCACCGGAGGACGAGCAGTTCCTGTTGACACACTTTGGCGAGGCAACAGGCGCACCTGACCGACCGACGTGAAACCAGCCGCCGCGCGTTCAGCCCAAGAATCACCGAACCAATACTCGAGCTTTACCATGAACACACTAGTGAAACCGTTCGCCGCGCTGCGGCCTACCGCCGATCATGCCAGCGCCGTCGTGGCACCACCGTACGATGTGGTAAGCACCACCGAGGCTCGCAGCCTGGTCGAGAACCGACCGAACAGCTTCCTGCACATCTCTCGACCCGAGATCGACATGCCCGAGGGCACCGACCCTCATTCCGACGCGGTGTATGCACGCGCAAGAGAGAATCTAGATCGCCTCATCGGCCTCGGCCTGCTAATAAGGGACCCAAGCCCCGCTTACTATGTCTACCAAATGCAAATGGGAACGCATGAGCAGACGGGCGTTGCCGTCGGAGCATCGGTCGCCGCCTATGAGGCCAACCGGGTTCGGAAACACGAGCTCACGCGCCCCGCCAAGGAGACGGATCGCGTCAAAAACATGCTGAGCCTGAACGCGCAAACCGGGCCCGTGCTGAGCGCATACCGTGCCGACGCCGAGCTCAAGGTGCTGCTCGCCGAGGCTAAGCGTGGCACGCCGATCATCGATGTCATCGGTCCGCATGATGTCACGCACACGCTTTGGCGAGTAGCCGATGCCGCGCCGGTACAGGCGATAACGCAGGCATTCGAGCGCCTAGGCGCAATCTACATCGCCGATGGTCATCATCGCTCCGCCGCGGCAGCGCGCGTAGCGGCCGAACGTAGAACGCATGGCGCTAACACAGGCGAGGAGAGTTTCGAGTACTTCCTCTCCGTAGCGTTTCCCCACGACGAGATGCACATCCTCGACTACAACCGCGTGATCAGCGATCGCAACGGACTATCCATCGAGGCTCTGCTCGACGCATTGGCCCCCAAGTTCTCGGTGCGCGAGGCCGCTGCGCCGGTCAAGCCTGGCGAAGCGAGGACATTTGGAATGTACGCCGGCGGCCGCTGGTTCGAGCTGCGCCTCGCGCCCGCGCACGTTCCTGCCGGCGACCCGGTCGGCGGGCTCGATGTCAGCCTGCTGCAGACGCATCTGGTTTCACCACTGCTCGGCGTGACCGATCCGCGCACGGATCCGCGCATCGATTTCGTCGGTGGAATCCGGGGCTTGGCGGAGCTGGAGCGCCGCGTGAACGATCTGGAAACCGGGGTGGCGTTTGCCTTCTTCCCCACGAGCATGGAACAACTCATGGAGGTCGCCGACGCCGGACAGCTCATGCCGCCGAAATCGACCTGGTTCGAGCCGAAGCTCGCCGATGGTCTGTTGAGTCACGTGCTCGATTAGCGCGAGGCCGGACTGGAGGTGAGTAACTAGTCTGCGGAGTCGGTGGCTTCCGCGTCGAGATACCGCTGGGTCAGACCGCCGTAGGCATCGATACGACGATCCCGAAAAAACGGCCAGCCGACGCGCGCCGCGTCGATAGCGCTGAGATCCAGCGGCACGGTCAGCACGGCCTCGGCATCGCTCGAGGCGCGCGCAAGTATGCTGCCGTCCGGCGCCACAACGAAACTGTCACCCCAAAACTCGATACCGCCGTCGGCACCGGGCGCGGGCTCGAAGCCGACACGGTTGACTGCGACGACGTAGCAGCCGTTCGCAATGGCATGGCTGCGCTGCACTGTCTCCCAGGCTTCCTGCTGTGTTGCTCCATGGGAAGCTTTCTCTTCCGGGTGCCAGCCGATCGCCGTCGGATACAGTAGAATCTGAGCGCCCTTGAGCGCCGTCAGCCGCGCCGCCTCTGGATACCACTGGTCCCAGCAGATCAGCACACCGAGTTCCCCTGCACGAGTCGAGAACGACTTGAAGCCTAGATCCCCAGGCGCGAAATAATACTTCTCGTAATACCGCGGATCGTCGGGAATATGCATCTTCCGGTACTTACCAGCGTATCCGGACTTGCCGTCGATCACCGCCGTCGTGTTATGGAACAAGCCCGCTGCGCGCCGCTCGAAAAGACTCGCGACGACGACGACATCGAGTTCGGCAGCCAGCTTAACGAGCGTATCGGTCGTCTGACCCGGCACGCTCTCGGCGAGATCGAAATTCGCGGCATCCTCGGCCTGGCAGAAATAGCGTGACCGAAACAGCTCCGGCAGGCAGATGATCTCTGCGCCCGCAGCCGCCGCCTGCCGGACCAGACCCAGGGCGTGTTCCATATTGCGCTCGACGCTGTCCGACATTGCCATCTGCACGAGGCCGACGACGACCTTGTCGCGGAGCGGCTTCAACGACATTAAACGACGTCCTGATCGATACTTCCGCCTGAAGCGCAATACGTGCTCTGCTGAAAGCAGGCCATGTACTGATCGAGAATCTCCATGCCGACGGACGGTCTGACCGTGCCAGCCTGGATCTTTGCCCTGACTATTTCGCTCATACGACGCTGCAAGTCGTTTGGGAAATACTGCACTTGGGCAAGCATGTCCTGAACGGCGGCGCCGGGAATAATCTTCTCGATCCAGAAATTCTGCGGCTCATCGGCGTCGGCGTAGATGTGCGCCTCGGTCACCCGGCCGAAGAGATTATGCGCATCGCCCATGATGTCTTCATACGCGCCCATGAGAAAGAATCCCATATAATACGGCTGCAAGTCGTTGATCGCGTGAACCGGCAGAAAACTGTTGTCGGGAAGCGAGGAGATATATTGACTGACCTTGCCGTCCGAATCGCACGTGAGGTCGACGAGCACGCCGCGTCTCGACGGGCGTTCAGCCAACCGCTCGATCGGCATGATCGGAAACGTCTGGCCGATTGCCCAGTGGTCGAGCATCGACTGGAACACAGAGAAATCGCAGAGGTACTGATCGGTCAACAGCGCCTCGATGTCGCCCACCTCGAGCGGCATTGCACCGGCAGAGGTAGCTTTGAAACGCTCCAGCAGCTGGCGGCACACGGACCAGAACAGCTGATCGGCCAAGGCGCGCTCTGCGAGCGACAGGTACCCGAGCATGAACAGCGATCCGATCTCCTCCTGGCGCTCTTTGGCATCGTGAAATGCCTCGAGCAACTCACGGCGCTTGACCAGCTCAGGCACAAGCTGCAGGACGGCTTCCAGGCCCTTTAGGCTCTCATGCGCATCCTCGGGCAGCTGATGATCCACCGGCAGCTGATCGCGCGCCTGGGCCGCCAGCACCGGCACCACCAGCACTGAATGATGTGCTGTTATCGCTCTACCGCTCTCGGTAACCAATATGGGCATCGCAACGCCCTGGCTATCACAGACTTCCTTGACCGTGAATACGACCGCATTGGCATATTCCTGCATGCTGTAATTAATGCCGGCTTCGGCGTTGACCTGGCCTTCGTCATAGTTGACGCCAAGTCCGCCGCCGACGTCGAGGTACTTCAAACCGACGCCGCGCTTTACGAGCTCGGCGTAGATCTGTGTGACTTCCTTGGTGGCCTGCTTGAGCACGGAGATATCGGCGATTTGGCTGCCGAGATGGCAGTGCAGCAACTTCAGGCGGTCCAGGCCGTTGCTCGCCTCGAGCTCGTCGACGAGCCGCATGAGCTCGGGCAACGACAGGCCAAACTTCGAGTTGTGGCCGGAGGAGCTCGCCCACCGACCTGAACCCGACGTGGCCAGCCGAATACGCACGCCGAGTCTCGGCATGAAACCTTTGCTCCACGCGAGCTTCTTGAGCGCAACGTGCTCGAAATAACGCTCGACCACCGGCAGCACGTTGCGGCCGAGCTGCTGCGCAGAGATCATCATCGAGAGCATCGTGTGATCCTTCACACCGTTGCACACGAGGAGAGTCTCGTCGTCCTGCAGGTTGGCCAGCGCTGCGACTAGCTCGGCCTTGGATCCGCACTCCAGGCCGAGGCCGTACTCGCGGCCCGCATCGAGCACCTCGTCAACGACCTCGTGCAGCTGGTTGACCTTGATCGGATAGACGCCGCGGTAGACGTTATCGTATCCAGACTCGGCGATTGCGTTGGCGAAGGCCTCGTTGAGGCGCCGCACCTGCATCCTCAGCACGTCCTGGAATCGCACCAGCACGGGCAGCATGACGCCTCGGCGGCGTAACTCCGCCACGACCGCCGGCAGGTCGATGGTCAATCCCGATTCTTCACGCGGATGGACCGCGACGTTGCCAGCCGCGTTTATCGAGAAATACGGAGCACCCCAGCTCGCGACGCAATAAAGCTCCGTCGAGCGCTCGATGGACCAATCAGAGCTGGGTGAGGCGACTTCGATAGCTTTTGTAGACATCTCATTGGTCCATTACATAGGCGAAAATAAGCGGCGCGACGATCGTCGCGTCGGACTCGATTATGAATTTTGGCGTATCGGCAGCCAGCTTGCCCCAGGTGATCTTTTCGTTCGGCACGGCTCCCGAGTAGCTGCCGTAGCTCGTCGTGGAATCGCTGATCTGGCAAAAATAGCCCCAGCGCGGAACGTCATCGATCTCCAAGTCCTGCTCGAGCATGGGCACGACGCATATTGGGAAATCGCCGGCGATACCGCCACCGATCTGAAAAAACCCGATCGAGCGGCGTGCCGATTCTTTCTGGTACCAGTTCGCGAGGCTGACCATGTATTCGATACCCGAGCGCACGGTCGTAGGATCAGCGATTTTTCCTGTCAGGCATCGGCCAGCATACATATTGCCGAGCGTCGAGTCCTCCCAGCCGGGCACGAACAAGGGCAGATCCTGCTCACATGCAGCCAACAGCCAGCTGTCGGCCGGATCGATCTGATAGTGTTCCTCAAGCTTACCCGCGCGGATTGCCTGGTACAGAAATTCGTGCGGCAGATAGCGCTCGTCGTTATCCGCGGCCGCCTGCCACTGCTCCGCGACGATACGCTCGAGCTTGCGCATGGCCTCTTCTTCCGGGATACACGTATCGGTGACCCGGTTGAGATGTTGCTCGAGCAGCGCCTCCTCCTGCTCGGGCGTCAGATGCCGATAATGCGGAATGCGCACATAGTGATCGTGCGCAACGAGGTTGAATAGGTCCTCCTCGAGATTGGCACCCGTGCACGAGATCGCCTGGACCTTGCCGCGGCGTATCATCTCGGCCAGCGACAAACCCAGCTCCGCGGTGCTCATCGCGCCGGCCAGCGTCACGAGCATCGAGCCGCCGCTGTCCAGGTGTTTGCCATAGGCCTCGGCGGCATCGACCAAGGCAGCGCTATTGAAGTGCCTGTAATGATGCCGGACGAAGTCGCGAATCGCTCCCAATGGCCTACCCCCCCTGCTCAGTATTTGCGCCAGAGTAGGGAAACCGGGCCGCTAGGACAACCCGACGCTGCTGGCCGCCGGCACCTGCTGCGTCAAGCAATGCAGCCCCCCGAGCCCAACGACGAGATGGCGGCAGTCGATCGGCACGATGCGCCTGCCCGGAAAACAGTCCGCAAGCACGGCGCTCGCGGCGGCGTCTGCGGCGACGCCAAAAGAGGGGGCCAGAACGAGCTCGTTGGCGACGTAGAAATTTGCGTAGCTCGCGGGCAAGCGTTCCCCACGGTAGAACAGCGGCTCCGGCATCGGCAGATCGATGATCTCGAATGCGCGGCCGTCGGCAAGCCGAAGATCCTCGAGCCGGCGATGATTTCCTTGCAGGGCCGCATAGTTTGGATCATCGGGGTTCGACTCGATTGCTGTCACAATCGTATCGGGCGCGACGAAGCGCGTGATCTCGTCGATGTGCCCGTCAGTATCGTCGCCCTCGATTCCGGCGCCGAGCCAGACGATCTGCTCGACACCGAATGCGCTTCGCAGGCATGCCTCGATCGCCTCGCGACCCAGATCCGGGTTTCTGTTCGGGTTCAG
>JAHEEM010000127.1 GCA_024640695.1 Rhodospirillaceae bacterium
CAGCACCAACGCGCAGCGCGCCGAGCGAGTCCTTGCATGCCAACGGAAAGTCAGTCGCCTTCTGAAAATCCTTTGCCGTAATCATGCCGCGCAGCTGAAAGCGGTCATCGACGACCAGAACTTTCTCGATGCGGTGACGGTGCAACAGCGTCAGAACTTCGTTCTTGGCGGCACCTTCACGCACCGTCACGAGCCGCTCCTTGGGCGTCATCACCGTTGAAACCGGCGCGTCGAACTTGGTCTCGAAGCGAAGGTCGCGATGGGTCACGATACCGACGAGCTCGGTGCCCGACACGACCGGAACACCAGAGATGTTGTTGGCCCGGGTCAGGTCGATGACGTCGCGGATCGAGGTACCCGGCGTCACAGTGATGGGATTGCTGATGATGCCGCTCTCGAATTTCTTGACGCGGCCGACCTGCACGGCCTGGTCCTCGATCGACATGCTCTTGTGAATAATTCCGATGCCGCCCTCTTGCGCGAGAGTGATAGCAAGGCGCGACTCGGTCACCGTATCCATCGCCGCGGATACGATCGGGATATTCAGCTTCAGCGACCGCGTCAACGAAGTGGCGAGATCGACCTGGCGGGGCAGAACTTCCGAGTAAGCGGGCAGCAGGAGTACGTCGTCAAACGTCAGCGCTTCGTGAAGGATCCGCATTCAGAGCTCCGGCGTGCCCCTGGGATTAAACGGTTAAGTCTACGCGGCCCGACCAATTTATGCACGATGCGCCCGGTCTTCGACCGCTCGGCCCGCCCGGCTGCTCGCCTTCGAAGATGCGCTCTTCCCGGAGGCGCATGCGCCCGCGCGGACCTCGCAGCGCGAGCGCAACGGCAGCAGCAGGCTCCGTCCAGCCGCGCCGGCACGGTCACGTATACTCGCCCACATGAGTATTCTCAACGACATGGGTGCTTCCCAGGCCGAGCGGCAAATCTTTACGGTTGCCGAGCTCAACCGCGAGGCACGGCTGGCAGTGGAGGCCAGTCTCGGCGTCGTTTGGGTCGAAGGCGAGATCTCGAATCTTGCCCGCCCGGCCTCGGGACATCTGTACTGGACCCTCAAGGACGAGAACGCCCAGCTGCGCTGCGCGATGTTCCGCCAGCGCAACCGCAATCTGGAGTTCGAGCCGCGTAACGGCCAGCAGATACTCGCACGCGGCCGCGTCAGCATCTACGAGGCGCGCGGTGAGTTCCAGCTCGTGGCCGACTATGCCGAGCCGGCGGGCGAAGGCGCACTGCGGCAGCGCTTCGAGGCGCTGAAGCGCAAGCTCGCGGCCGAGGGCTTATTCGACGAGGATCGCAAGAAGCCGCTGCCGACATTACCGGCCCGCATCGGTGTGGTGACCTCGCCGAGCGGGGCGGCGATACGGGATATCCTGACCGTACTCGCACGGCGTTTTCCGGCCACGTCAGTGCTGATCTACCCAACCGCCGTGCAAGGCGACCCGGCCGCGGCGGAAATCGCGAGCACGCTCGCGCTCGCGAACCGCCGCCGGGAGTGCGATCTGCTGATCCTCGCCAGGGGCGGCGGCTCGCTCGAGGATCTCTGGTCGTTCAACGATGAGATCGTCGCTCGCGCGCTTGCGAACCTTGATATTCCCGTCATTGTCGGCGTCGGCCATGAAGTCGACTTCACGATCGCCGACTTTGTCGCCGACCGGCGCGCGCCAACGCCATCTGGCGCAGCAGAGCTTGCCGTACCGGACCGGAACCAATGGATTGGCGCCCTGGCAACGGTAGAGCAGCGCCTGTCAACGAGCGCGGCCCGTCACGTCAAGCAGGGCCTCGGCCATTGGGAGACGCTCGCGCACCGCCTGTACCGGGCACACCCTGGAGTACAGCTGCAGCAGCTCGGCCAGCGCCTCGACGACCTCGATGCCCGCCTGCAGCGCCAGCTTAGCGCCACCGTTCGAGATTGCGGCGCCGAGCTGGCCGCGCTCAGCGCCGCGCTGCGCGGCGCCGCTCCGCGTGCCCAACTCGGCCGTCTTACCGAGCGCTGCCAGTGGGCCGGCCGCTCGCTGAAGGGCGCGATGGCCGACTTGCTCGGCGGCTACCAGAACCGCATCGCGGGTGCTGCGCGGGCGCTCGACTCCGTCAGTCCGCTCGCCACGCTCGAGCGCGGCTACGCGATCGCAACGCGCCTCGAGGATGGCCGGTTGCTGACCGACACGCGTGAGGTTGCTGTAGGCACAGGCGTGCGGGTGCGTCTCCACCGCGGCGGTTTTGATGCCACGGTCAGCTCAGTCGAGACGCCAAGTAAGCGCAAAAACCGGACTTGAGAGAGACCTTCCTGAGAGATCGGTTACTGACCCGCCATTCTTGTCGGGACCGAGAATGACGGTCGCGGACGGAGGGCCGCCGGCTCAACCCGAACTCGCCACGGAGCCTCGCACCGCAGCGAAAAACCGTGACACAACCGGCCGAAAGCTATCCATGTTGACGAGAAAGGAATCGTGCCCCTGAATGCAATCGAGCTCGACGAACTCGAGCTCGCGTCCGGGTTTTTCGAGCAGCTCGGCTAGCTCTCGCTGCTGGTAGATCGGGAAGAGAAAATCGGTCGTGACGCCGATGATCAGCACGCGTCGCGCGCGTACCTTCGCAAGCCCCGCCGCCACCGACGCTCCGTGATCGGCGACATCGAACAGATCGCTGGCGCGGGAGAGATACAGATAACAGTTCGGGTCGAACTGTCCGGTGAACTTGTTTGCCTGATGCTCAAGGTAGGACTCTATCTCGAAGTCCGGCGCAAACGGATCGTCATCCTCGCGCTCGGCAGCTATCCGCTCACGGCCAAATCGAATCCGCCACTCCTCGGCCGAACGATAGGTAACCATGCCGAGCTTACGGGCCAGACGCATGCCGGTAATCGGCATCGTGTCAGCCGTGTAGTTACCGCCCTGCCAATTCGGATCGCGGCGGATCATCTCCCGCTGCAGTGAGCGTAAAGCAGTCGCAAACGGCAGCGAGCGCGCACCCGATGAAATGATCACAAGGCTGTGGGTACGGCCGGGGAACAAGATCTCGAAGGCCAGCGCCGTCATGCCACCCATCGACGGACCGACAACGGCGTGCAGCCGGTCGATGCCTAGGTGCTGCACGATCTCCCAGCCGCCGCGCGCAACATCCTCGAGCGAAAGCACCGGGAATGTCAGGCGGTAAGGCTGGCCGGTGGCAGCGTCGGTCGAGGCGGGACCAGTAGAACCGAAGCAACTGCCCAGAGAGTTCACGCAAACCACGAAGAATCGGCGCGTGTCGATCGGCCGGCCCGGTCCAACCATCTCCTCCCACCAGCCCGGCGAAGCGTCATCGACCGAGGAGGCGGCGTGTGCTGACGGTGACAGCCCGGTGAAGATCAGGACCGCGTTGTCAGCTCGACTGTTGAGCTCACCCCAGGTCTCATACGCGATTGTCGGCGCCCGCAGCACGCCGCCCCGGTGCATCGGGAACTCACCGTCCAACGAAAGGTATTTACGCGCCTTGCTCATCGAATCCGGGATCCATTCGCACTGCAACACAGTGTAATCCGCCACGCGCAGCGGTTAGGAATATTTAGTTATGAGAATAGTTCGCGGACACAGACCCGGCATCCGCCCGGCGCTGGATCAGCGACGGTGGCGCACGACGCGCTGGCGGCGCTTAACCTGGCGTCGTGTGAGCACGTTGCGTCGTCCGGCGAACGGGTTCTCGGTACCACGGAACTCGAGCCGCAGCGGAGTTCCCTCTAGCCTGAGCGCCTGCCGGAACGCGTTGGTCAGATAGCGTCTGTAATGGTCCGAGATACGATCCGCTCGGCCGCCGTGAATCACGATAACGGGCGGGTACCGGCCGCCCTGGTGCGCATAACGCAGGCGCAGACGACGTCCCGCGACCATGGGCGGCGCATGAGCCGCCAAAGCCGTCGCCAGAATTTCGTTGAGCCGGGGTGTCGAGAACGCCTGGCCGGCAGCTCTATAGGCGGCGAGAGCCGCGCCGAGCAAACCATCGATACCGCTGCCGTGCAGCGCGGAGATGTAGCTCACGCGCGCGAAGGACACGAACTGCAACCGGCGCTGAATCTGGCCTTCGATCTTGCGCCGCTGCGACGAGTCGAGGTGGTCCCATTTGTTAACCCCGACGGTCAGCGCTTTGCCGCGCTCGAGCGCGACGCCGATCAGGTGCAGGTCCTGATCCGTGAGGCCTTCCTGAGCATCGACCAACAGAATAACGACCCCGGCTTCCTCAATGGACTTGAGGCTCTGAACGACGCTGAACTTCTCGACGGTCTCGCTAACTCTAGCGCGTCGACGGATGCCGGCCGTATCGATGAGCACGTAGTGCTCGCCCGCGCGCTCGCAGGGCACGTGCACGCTGTCACGGGTCGTGCCAGGCTCCGCCGACGTGACCATCCGCTCTGCGCCGATGAGCCGGTTGATCAGCGTGGACTTGCCGACGTTTGGCCTGCCGACGATGGCGACGGTCGGCACGTCTTCCGACGGAGGCTCGGGGCGAGCCGCAACCGCCTCGGGCAACTGGGCAAGCACGGTCTGCGCTAGCGAGTCGATGCCGCGTCCATGCAGCGCCGCGATGCTGACGGGCGTGCCGAATCCGAGGCTGTGAAACTCTGCGGCAGCGATCTCGGCGCTGACCCCTTCGGACTTGTTGACGGCAACGGTGACGGGCTTGTTCGCAGCGCGCAGCGACGCGGCTATCCGTTCGTCCGCAGCAGTGAGCCCGTCCCGATGGTCGACGACGAAGACGATCGTATCGGTTTCCGCGATCGCAAGCTCCGTCTGGCGCGCGGCCAGCCTAGTGAGCTCGGTGGTGTCATCTTGAAGACCGCCTGTGTCAACGACAAGAAACGGCTTGGCATCGCATTCGGCATAGCCATAACGTCGGTCGCGCGTGAGGCCTGGAAAGTCCGCGACCAACGCATCCCGCGAACGCGTGAGCTGATTGAACAGGGTGGACTTGCCGACGTTTGGCCGTCCTACGATTGCAACTGCGGGAAGCATGGCGCGCTGTCTAGAACTTAGGTATTTGCCCGAGTAACCGGACGCGCGTTACGGAAGTGGGAACACCGCGTGTTCTCACACTCCCTGCCTCGCGCTCAGAGTACGCGAACGCCTGCCTAGCTCTCCTCCTCGCGTATGGTGTAGGCGGCGACCGTGCCGTCGTCGGCCTGCGCGTAAACGTTATTGCCAACCACCAGCGGCGCGTTGCCGATATGCCGCGAAGCAATGCGTTCGCGCGCGACAAAGTGGCCGTCGTCCGCATCTAGCCAATGAAGATAACCCTCCAAATCGCCTACGACGACGGTGCCCCGGTAAAATGTCGGTGCCGTAACGTCCCTTAGACGCAGCGCCGGCTGGGTCCAGAGCGGCGTGCCACCGTTGCGGTCGAGCGCAACGACCTGGCTGAAATCGTCGGCGACATATACCGCACTGAAGCTCGCCCCGAGCCCGGCGTAGCTCGACAGCTCCTGCTGCCAGATAAGAAGTCCCGTATCGAGCGCGACGGCAACGGCGCGGCCATTATAGCCCACAGCGTAGACATCGCTACCGACGACCGCGAGGCCCGCGCTGATATCGACCATGCGTTCGAGCTCAGACCGGCCAGAGGGCGTGGCCAATGGTGCCTCCCAGCGAACTTCGCCTGTCGCAATCTCGTAGACGCCGAGGCGGCCGTTATCGAAGCCCGCAACGACCGCGTTTCCCGAGATGATCGGTGCCGTATTACCGCGCAGCGTCAGGCTAGGCACGGCATTCTCGATGGTCCAGAGCAATCGGCCGTCAAGCAGCGAATAGCCGCGCAGACGCCCGTCGACGGTCCTGAGCACAACGACGCCGTTGCCAATTGCCGGTGGAGCCAACACCTCGCCGCCAACCTGCAACCGCCAACGCTCGGCGCCCGTCTCAGCCTCGAGCGTGATGAGGTCGCCATCATTCGTGCCGAAGACGAGCACACCACCGCCATAGCCGGGTCCGGCCGCCAACGGGAGATCGGTCCGCGTTGCCCACGCGCGCCGCCCTGTTTGGGCGTCGAACGCGGCGACCTGACCGTCGTGGCTACCGGCAAAGATTCGCGAGCCATCAGTCGCAGGCGTCAGTCCGAGGCGCAGGAACTCCGAGCCGCCGCCAACCTTGGAGCTCCAGAGGCGCTCCACGTCCAGGCTTGGCTCGAAATCCACGAGCTCAGCCGGCGGCTCGATCGGGTCTTCGTCATCGCCGCCGCCGAAAATCGCACAGCCAGTCGACGCCAACACGATGCCCGCGAGCATCGCGGCACGACCGTAGCTCATGCTTCCTCCGCGGTCGCAGCCGACGGCAGATCGTCGATCTTCATCTGCAACAAGTTACGATTGAGGACGTCCGTATACTCGGCGTTGAACGCTTCTAGATAGGCTGTTCGTGCGCGTTCGGTGTCGCCCTGCGCCAAGTAGATGTCACCGCGCAGCTCGCTGAAGCTAGGGGCGAAACGCCCCGGATCCACGGCGCCAAGGACGGTTAGCGCCTCGTCATAGCGCTGCAGATGAACCAGCAATCGGGCGAGCCTCTGGCGGACGACGAGGCCAAGCTCAGCGTCACTGGTATCGTCGAGGACCCGACGCAGCTCCTCGACCGCCCCATCGATCTGCTGCAGCTCGAGATCCAACGACGCCTTCAGCATCCCCGCCTGATCGGTGTAAGGGCTCGACGGATAGTCCGCTCGGAGCTGGGCCAGCAGATCCGAGGCGCTGACCTCGGCACGATCTAGCACTGCCACCGAGAACTCATCATAGAGCGCCGAGGCCGCCTCGATACGGCGCTGCTGGTAATTTTGGAACTGGTTCCAGCCGAGCAACAGCAACCCGCCGAGCGCGACGCCACCGATTAGATACCAGCCGTTTTCCCGCCACCATCCGCGGATCTGCTCCAGCTGCTCCTTCTCAGAAAGAAATTCGTCCACACGAGCCTCCAGGCTAAGTCTCTAAGGTCATTTTATGCCGACCGCTCGGCTTCGCGGCGCAATTCGGTGATGAGATCGTCAATCTCAACTGTCGTCTGCGGCGCCTCACTGCGCAACGGCTTGACTCCGACACGGCCTGCGGCCAGCTCATCCTCACCGAGAACGAGCGCCAGGCGAGCTCCGCTGCGGTCGGCCCGTTTGAGCTGCGCCTTGAACCCCCCGCCGGTGCAGTCCATCGAGAGCCTTAGGCCCGGGATACGGGAACGCAGCGTTTCGGCAATCGCAAAGCCCTTGCGCCGCGCCTCGTCGCCGGCCGTGACAAGGTAGGCATCCGGCACCTGCTCGGTGACCGGGCATTCTTCGGCGCGCAGCAGCTCAACGACCCGTTCGAAACCCAGCGCCCAACCGCTCGCCGGCGTATCGCGACCGCCAAGCTGCGCGACCAGACCGTCGTAGCGGCCGCCCGAGCAGATTGCACTCTGCGCGCCAAGACGATCCGTGACCCACTCGAAAACCGTGCGCGAATAATAGTCCAGACCGCGAACAAGCCGCGGATTGAGAACGAACACGATGCCGACATCGTCCAGCAGCTGCTTGACCTGATCGAAATGCCGGCGCGACTCGGCATCGAGAAAGTCGCCGAGGAACGGCGCAGCGGCGATCAGCTCCGAGAGCTCCGGGTTCTTGCTGTCGAGAATGCGCAGCGGATTAGTCTCGAGCCGGCGACGGCTATCGGCGTCAAGCTCATCGCGATGCTCGGAAAAATGAGCAACGAGCGCGTTGCGGTAGTGGCTGCGGGATTCGGGCGTACCCAACGAATTGAGCTCGAGCGTCGGACTCGTCAATCCCAGCGCGCGCCAGAGTCGTGCCGAAATAGCAATGAGCTCGGCATCGATCTCCGGCCCCGCAAACCCCACCGCTTCGACGCTCAGCTGATGGAACTGCCGATAGCGTGCCTTCTGCGGCTTCTCGTGACGGAACATCGGGCCGGCACACCAGAGCTTTTGCTGCTGGTTGTGGAACAAGCCATGGCTCAATCCCGCCCGAACGATCCCGGCGGTAGCTTCCGGACGCAGCGTGAGGCTGTCACCGTTGCGGTCCTGGAATGTATACATCTCCTTCTCGACGATATCGGTGGCCTCGCCGATCGAGCGTTTGAACAGCTCCGTGCGCTCCAGCGCTGGTGTTCGGATCTGCGTATAGCCGTAACCGTCGAGCACTTCTCGGGCCACGGATTCGACGCGACCCCAGACGTTCGCCTCGGCTGGAAGCACGTCGTTCATGCCGCGCACCGGCTGAATGAGCCCAGCCATGGCTCTAAAATCCAGGCTCTGCGATCACGAAGCGCGCTAGATTACCCTGACGGCTTTCGGCGGGAATCGGGTAGCGCTCGCCGTTCACCGTAAGCTCGACGCCGCCGGCGTTACCGAAAAAGATCGAGATCGGCAGCGTCGCCTCAAAGCTCGAGCTTGCGCCGGCACTGCCAAGTCCATAGAAGAGCCGTTCGCCCTGGTCATCGGAAACCTCAGTCCAGCTGTCCTCCGAGAAACCGAGCCCTACCTGGACTACAGCAGCGTCAGCCGGCATCTCGGCAGGAATCGTCGGCTCGCTGGGAAGCTCAGTGACGGCCGGACTACCGGGTAATTCAGACTCGAGCGCAGGTTCATTGGGCGCCGGCGGGATCACGGGCACCTGCGCAGGAGCGGCCAAGTCGGGCGCAGACTCGACGACGACAGGCTCCACGACCGGCCGATTGATCCACCAGGCGGCCAAACCGCCGACGATAAAAGACAACACCACCGCGCCGGCCAGCCAGTAGCGAATCTGACTGTCGTCGCGCAAGCGGATCGGCATGGAATGCGCAACAAGCACGTCGCGGACATCAGCCTGGCGGTAATACTGCGCCAGCAGATCACGCTCGTCCAAGCCAAGCACCGAGCCGTACTGTTTGAGGAAACCCTTCGCGAACACCGGCGCTGGCAAATCTTCGAGACGATCTTCCTCGAGCGCGGTCAGAAACTTGGGCTCTATGCGCAGCGCCGCGGAGATCTGCGTAAGCGACAGTGACTGCGCTTGCCTTGCAACCTGAAGGCGCTCGCCGACAGTTGGCTCCCGATCGGGGCCAACCGCATCGTCCTCCGTTAGCGGCTGTGCGTCATCGTGGCTCATTGCGCTCGATCGCGTCCAGCCGCGCCACTTCAGCAGAATCCGGGAAAGTGCTCCTGAGTCGATTCGCGCACTGTGAAGCCGCATCGGTCGCGTCGAGCGCCTGCTCGACCCGAACGCACAGCAGCAACAGCTCCGGCGTACCACCGGTCGCTGCCAGATATCGCTGCGTGAAGGCGCGGGATGCCAAGTAATCTTGCGACTGGAAAGTCAGCTCCGCCATGTTGGATAACGCATCCGGAAACATCTCGTTCCTAGACAGAGCCTCGCGAAAGTACCGCTCGGCGTTGACCAGATCACCTGAACCGCGGGCGCAGACGCCAGCATTGGTCAAAGCTACAGCAGGCGTCAGGTAGCGCGAGTTATCCGCGGCCCGCCGGAAGTGTCGCTCCGCCTCGCCCCAGCGGTCGTAGCGGCACAGAAAGACCGCATAGCTGTTCGCCGCCGCACCATCATCGGGGCCGAGTTGAGTCGCCCGCAGGTAGTGCTCCTCGGCCGCGTCGG
>JAHEEM010000335.1 GCA_024640695.1 Rhodospirillaceae bacterium
CATCTGGTACGTGGATGGGAAGGCCGGTTTGGGCGACTATGTCCAACTCCGCGTCCGCGGCGAGCCAGTGCGGCTGCGCAAGCCCGGCATTCCGGTCGCGCTTATCCTCAACGATGAGACCGCAAGCGCGGCAGAGATTATTGCCGCCGCTTTCGTCGGACGCGCAGCGACGCGAAGTTTCGGCTCGGCGACGGGCGGTGCGACGAGCGCGACGCGCACGTTTCCCTTGAGTGACGGCGCCGCGCTCATGCTTGCAGTTGCGAGCGTAACCGATCGCGGCGGGCAGCCGCTTCCGGTCAGCATCGAGCCCGATGAGCCTGTGGCCGAAGCTGTGCGCGGGCAAGCCTTGGAGGGACAGGCCGTGATCGCTGCCGCGCGCCGCTGGTTGGAATCACAGAGCAGTGCGGCCGAAGGCGCCGGCTGCATGGGCCGGAGCGCGGTGCTCAGCGCCGCTGGCACAACAGGGTAGCTTGCGCTTACTATCATCCAGTCGATACGCGCGCGTGCCGTGCAGTAGGAGCGGAAAAATGCGAAAAACTATTATCGGGTGTGCCGCTTTATTCGTTGGTGCGGCGCATGCTCAGGATGTGAAGGTATCCACTGCCGCGTGTGAGCAGCTCGCCGGCGCGCTGGCGCTGTCGAACACGACCGTTTCATCCACGCAGCCGATTCAATCGGGGCAATTCGTGCCGCCGGGCGGTAGCCGGGCGCAAACGGACCTGCCGAGCTTTTGCCGCGTCGAGCTTACGATTGCGCCGACGCGGGACTCCGATATCAAGACCGAGGTCTGGATGCCGTTGACGCAATGGAACGGTAAGTTTCTGACAGTCGGCAATGGCGGCTGGGGCGGGTCTATTCAGTACAACGCGCTGGCCGACGGCGTGCGTCGCGGCTATGCAGTCGCTTCTACGGACACTGGCCACAAGACGGCCGATGCCAGCTTTGCGATCGGACATCCGGAGAAGCTCGTCGATTTCGGCCACCGCGCCGTGCACGAGACTGCGGTGCAGGGTAAGGCTACGGTGGCAGCGCTGTACGGCGCCGCGCCTCGCTACTCGTACTTCAACGGCTGCTCGGGCGGCGGGCGTCAATCATTCGTGGAGGCGCAGCGCTATCCGGCTGACTTCGATGCGATCATTGCCGGCGCCCCCGGTTACGATCGTACCAGCGTCGCCTTTCAGACGATCGGCATGATCCAGGCTACGCACGCGACGCCCGAGAGCTTCATTCAGCCGGCAAAATACGCGCTGATTCACCGCGCGGCCATGAATATGTGCGATGCGCGCGACGGCCTGAAGGACGGCCTTATCAGCGATCCAGCCGGCTGCGATTTCGATCCCGCCGTGTTGCAGTGCAAGGGTAGCGATACCAGCGCTTGTCTGACCGAGCCGCAGGTCGAGGCCGCGCGCCGGATCTACGCGACCGTCGTCGATCCGCGAACCGGCGAAGTGCTGACCGCAGGTCTCGAGCCTGGCAGCGAGATGCACTGGGAAGCGGTTGCCGGGGATACGCCGCACTATATGTATAACAGCCTGTTTCAGCACGTCGTGTTTCCCGGCGAGGAGTGGGACTTCCGGACGATCGACGTCGCCAAGCACCTCGATGCCGCCCGGGCGGCAGACGGCGGCATCCTCGCAGCGGTTGACGCTAACCTCGAGCCCTTCGTCAGCCGCGGCGGGCGTTTGTTGATGTATCACGGCTGGGCGGACCAGAATATTCCGCCCTTGGGGTCGGTTAGCTACCTCGATAAGGTCATCGACACGCTCGGCAAGCAACGCGCCGAGGAGGGTGTGAGCCTGTACATGATCCCCGGGATGGGGCACTGCGGCGGCGGCCATGGTCCGAATCAATTCGATATGCTCGAGGTGCTCGAGCAGTGGCGCGAACATGGTCAGGCGCCTGGCCCCATCGTTGCCGCCCAGCGCGAGAATGGCCAGGTGACGCGCACCCGGCCGTTGTGTCCCTATCCGCAAGTCGCGAAGTACGACGGTACCGGCAGCATCGATGATGCAGCGAGCTTCAGCTGCGAGATGCCGTAGCAGTCTAGCTATCGAGCCCAGGTCCAAGAATCTGGGAGCGCCGAGGATCGCCGATCCGTGGCGAGGGCCGGCTGCACTGCGCGCGCCTCTATAGACCACGCGTTTCTTGGGCCACGAATGATTTTCCTGGAAATCAGCGTCTCACGACCGTAGGGGTTCAGATCGGCTCGTGGGAGTCGCAGTTTTGTTGTGATCGGGGTTCTATCGGGCCGCGCGGCCCGGATCTAGAATCGCGGCCATCGTGGGGCGGGGAGAGTGGATGTGATTAATCGTGGCAGTAGGGCGTGGGCCCTCGCAGCGGTGTTGTTTGTACTGGCGGGTGCATTCATGCGGGCGGCGCACGCGCAGGACGCGCTCGATCTCGAGGCCTACCGTGGCAAGATCGTCTGGGTCGATTTCTGGGCGTCATGGTGCACGCCGTGCCGACGCTCGTTTCCGTGGCTCAACGAGATCATGGCGCGATACAGCGATCAGGGTTTCGTGATCGTCGGCGTCAACGTGGATAAGGAGCGAGCCCTGGCGGAGGAGTTCCTGCGGGAGACGCCGGCGCGTTTCCCGATCGCCTATGACCCCGAAGGCGGCCTGGCTGCAAAATACGAAGTGCTCGGCATGCCGAGTTCTTTTTTAATCGATCGTGAGGGCAACGTGATATCCAGCCACATCGGTTTCAGGCGCGATGAGCAAGAGAATTACGAGGCCGCAATCGTCAAAGCACTTTCCAATTAATCGGGTTGAG
>JAHEEM010000128.1:0-8068 GCA_024640695.1 Rhodospirillaceae bacterium
TCGCAGCTGACGCGATCGCCACGCCCGACACGGCGGCGAACGCCGCATTGCCGAGCACGGTTGCGGCAGCGAGACGCCCGGGCATGCGCCGCATCGCGCGGTCACACAATAAATACAGGTCCGTCGCGGCACCGGAACGGCTGATTATCTCCCCCATGAGCATGAACAGCGGAATTACGGCGAGCGTCTCGGTGCGTATTGCGTCGTAGGCTGTCGAGCCAAGTATATAGAGCGCAATGTTGATATCACCGTAGGCGAGGTAGACGCCGACCACGCTGGCGACACCCAAGGCAATACCGATATGCACGCCGACAACCACCAGCACGAGCAGGATCGCCAGCGAATAGAAGATAACTTCCGGGCCCATCATGACCCTGCAACCTCGCGGTCGGTCTCGACATCAGACACCAACGATCTCCTCTTCATGCGCGTCGAGACGGCCGGTCCAGTCGAGATACGTCAAGTAAAAATAGACGTATGCGGCAAACAGCGACGTGATCACCACAAGAAATCGCACCGGATAGGTCGGCACCCTGAGCGCGCCCTCGCCCTCGTACTCGCTGACCCCAAGCGCTTCCAGAGCCGGCCCCCAGGCGCTGAACGCGGTTCCGAGAAAGAACAGCAAGCCCATGAAGTTCGTGAGCGTGCGCAGGATGCGCTGCCAATCCGCGTTGACGAGATCGTAAATAAGCGTCGTACGGATCATGCCGCCGCGGTAGATCGCCAGCGGCAGCTGCAGAAATGTAATCGACACGACAGAATTCTTAATGATCTCCGTCGCGCCTAGCAGCGGCAATCCGAAAAAATACCGCCCGCAGACGTCAACGAATATGATCCCCGCAAGCACGAGCACCCACGCAGCCGAAACGATATGAGTCGCGAAAGCGACCCGCCCGACGAGTTTCTGCTTCTGGCGCTCGTCAACCACCGCTAGACGGTCTCCCACTTGCCCGATTTCACAGACTTTGCGATCGCCTCGAGTATCGCGACGTTGTGCACGCGCTGCGCGTTCGTGAAGCGATACTCGCTGCGGCCCTCGACGGCGTCGGCCCAAGCCTCGAGATTCGCGCGAACCGGATCTTTCTCTGCAAAGGTCTCGCTGTGCTGAACGCCGTCCTTACCACAGGTGATCAGGTGCGTCTTGCCGCCATGCTGCGGATGCGAGTCGTCGCGAGCCTCGACCCACATATCGTCGCCGAAAATCGTGAATCGACCGTAATACGGCGTCGCCGAGATTGCTGCGACGAAGCCCGTAGCGCCACTCACGAACCGAAGTTGAACGTTGACGACGTCACCCGTAGGCAGCGGCAGCTTACGCCGCGCGCTCTGGGCACAGAGGGCCTCTACCGGACCGAACATCGAGATGAATAGATCCGTCAGATGCACGCCCATGCCCGTCATGCCAGCTGCAGGAGCCTCCTCATGCGAGCCGCGCCACTCGTCCGCCTGAACTGTAGTAAAGATGCTGTGCGAGAAATTGGCCTCGCAGTGCATCTGCGTTCCGCCGATCGCACCGCTCGAAACGAGCTCCGCAATCTTCTCCATCGTCGGCTCGAAGCGACGCTCGTGGCCGACGCCCATGATGAGACCTGCCTTGTCCGTCGCCTCGAGCATGCGCTCAATGCTGGCCTTGGTCAGCGACAGCGGCTTCTCGCAGAAGATCTGCTTGCCGGCCTTGACCGCCGCCAGGACCTGGTCCTCATGCTGGGAGTGCGGCGTGCACAGAATTACTGCGTCGACCTCCGGATCCGCGAGCACCTTGTCGTAGTCAGCCACGAGCTTGATGCCGGTTTCGTCGGCGAAGTCCTGATGCTTCGCCGGCGATCGCGCAGTCAATCGGTTAATCGAAATCTTGTCACTGCCCTCTATGGACTTGACCATATGCCGGCCCCACCAGCCGAGGCCTATCATTGCCGCTCTAATCATTGTGCTTCCTTTCTAGCTGTTTCCCGAGTCAGTCCGAACGAGCCCGCGGCATGCAAATCAGTCGATGGCGTATTCGACCGGCCACTGATAGCCGCTCTGCGTTACGAGCTCGATATAAGTCTTGAGAATCTCCGACCCCGGCATGCCGCGCGAGTTAGCCTCCATGGCCATGCTGTTCGGAAAATCCTTGAGTGACTGCGCCCACTGGCGACGTGCGTCCTCGGGTAGAGGACGCACTGTCGCGCCGGCGGCACGAAGGTTGGCAAGCCCCGCGATCTGCCTTTCGTCGAGGAGCTTGGCTGCTTCGACTTCGTACATGCGGCCGACCTCGGCAACGATAGTCTGGACTTCCGGCGGCAGGCGATTGAAGCTGCGCACGTTCATCGTCACGATCGCCGCGCCGCCCATCGCGCCGAAGCCGATCAGTGTGTAATACGGCGCGGGCTCGTGATATTTGTAGGCGAAATAAGATGACGGGTACATGAGCCATCCCGAATACACACCCGTCGACATCGCCATGTAGCCGTCCGGCAGCGCCGACTGAACCGGTATGACGCCCGCGTACGCAAGCCACGGCAGATTTGGCCCTGCGCCCGCAATCTTGACTCCGGTGAGATCGGAAACGCTATCCCACGGGATCGTGGTGCCGAGATGGTAGTTGTCGAAGCCGTTGAGTCCCAAAACGAACTGCCCGTAGCTCTCGCGAAGCTGATCGTCGAGCCACGGATAGGCGTCGTAGACCTGTCGTGCCAGCCTAACTCCGCCTTGCGCATCCTGCGGTCCAAAGGGCACGAAGTACTGAAAGTTATGCAGAAACAACTTGGCCGGCTCGAAGCAGGTGCAGTAACCACCGATGTCGAGCATGCCGACCTGGACGGCCTCGAGCGTCTCGGCAACCGAGGCTATCGAACCCGCATAGCCTTCGATGACCCGGAGCTCGTGATCGGTCTCTGCTGCGACGCGGCGTTTGAGCTCCGGGACGAGGATGTCGCGCATGCCCTGCGCATAGACCGTCGCGCCGGCCGGATGGCCGGAGCCGACGCGCAGCGTGATGAGCTCCGCCCGCGCGGGGGTACCGAGCAGGCTGGCGCTGCTGAGAAACAGGCCGACGATGGCGGCAACACGATGACGGGCTGCTGATGTCATGCGGTCAGGATCCTAGCGTCGGCCCGGGGCCGCGGCATGTTTCGCGGTTTCCGGATTGAGGCGGCACGCATCTTCCCAGCTGATCAGGTTGAGCGTGCGCACGAAACTGCCTGCACCGACGTTCTCGGCACACCACAGCCCGAGTTCGACGATCTCCGCATCCGAGAAATGCTGCTTGAGCTCCGCATAAAAGTCATCGTTGTCGGCCTTGGCGATGTCGTGCTTGATGTGATCGGCAAACCGCAGGGCGAGCTTCTCGCGATCTGAAAACATATCGCTAGCCTCGAAGTCCCAGACTTCCTGGATCTTCTGCTCGGTCAGGCCGACGGCCTTCGCGGCGGCGGATCGTACGGTGCCGCAGTATCCGCATTCGTGATCGAACGCAATCTTGACGCGACAAAGCTCCTTGAGATCCTTGGGCAGCTGCCCGTCGTTAGATGACGCCAGCCAGTAGCGATACCACGCCACCCCGATCGGACTCTTGAATAGAATTTTCAAGACCCGCGGGTCGGGCGATCCCGCAGCCTCAGCCAGCCGCAACAGCTCGCGCGCATTGGCGGGAATATCGCTTTCATCCAGGTAATCTATGCGCGGCATACACGGCTCCCGTTAGGCTTTGATCACAAGAACCAAGCCGCTAGAGACCGACGACCGCGCGCGCGTCACCTTCGAGCTCGACGATGTGCACACCCGTGCCCGCACGGTCCACACCATAGATGTAACCGCGATCATCGATGTTGACGTTGTTGGTCTGGACGACGACGTCGCACTCGCGCATGCCGTTGATGTTCGCGCAGGCCTCCTCCGTGTTCTCGTTTACCGCGGGTATGAAATAGGCAACTTCAACGGGCTTGAAGGGATCGCGGATGTCGACAGCCCTGATGCCGGCATTGAAGTAAGCCAGGAACATCAACTTTTTGTCGAACGCGGGGTTGTACGCATCGTTCATCGAATGCGGGCCGAAACGGCCACCGCGGTTGCAGAAATCCCCCGGCTCCTCGTTCACCTGGAACGTCGAGATCGTGAAGGGCTTATTCTCCTGCGAGATATCGAGAATAAACACGACATCACGTGTGCCCTGACAGCGACGCGCGTCGCCTCCAGCCTCAGACGCGACGATCAGCAGGTCGCGGGAGGCATAATCGCGATCATCGGCGTAATCGGGAATTGGAAAGTCGTAGATTGGCTTAGCCGTATGGACACCCCAGTAGCGCGGAAAGTCCAAGCGCGAGATCTGCGGATAATGGAGGTTGGCAGTCGTTGACGCCATGGGTTCATCGACCGCCGGGTCGCCATTAAGGAGCTTGTCGCGATCGAGGATTTGTAAGACACCGTTCTCGCCACTGCCATAACCCATGTATACACGGTTACCGGCGACGAAGGCCTGATGCAGGCCCGACACGGAGTGCTCAGGCATCTCGCCAGTTGGATCCGGCTGCCAACCGTCGAGGCCAAAATCGCGGATGTGGCGGGGCTGCTCGGGGTTGCTGAGATCGAATACCTGCAGCAGGCGCGTTACTCGCCAGCCCTCCGGCGTGCCGTTGAAGTAGCCAATCCCCGTCTCGCAGTCCCACACACTCTTGTGTGTCTCTCGATCGCCGCGGCTAGATTCGCTGCGCGACGAGTAGCCGGTCTCGGCAATCGTGGTCACAAAGCGCGGGATAGCCGGATCGGTCACGTCGAAGATCTCGTAGCCGAGCAGCCCATTGGTCCGCATCAGGTAGACCTTGGCGGGATCGGCATCGGGCAGATCCGCCCCATCACAGATTTGTACGTGCTGCGTGCCGCTGGCTTCGGTGCCCGTCGGGGGCTCGTGATGCAGCATGGCCGGCACCGCAGGATCGGTAACGTCGAGTATCGACATGCCGTTGACCTCGGTCACGCCGGTCATCGGGTTCATCGCTTCGCCAGCGTGGTGGCCGACGAACAGAATGCGCCGGTCGCCATAGGCATGCACGATCGGCTGGTAAGCCGAGCGGCCCTGCAGATCGTGCAAACCGACGAGACGCATGTTCCAAGCCTCGGCTCCATCCCCGCCCGCCGCATCGGCTGTGGCCATATCCGCACCGGCCGACGCTGGCCTGTCTGTCTGTCCTCCACAGCCCGCGAGCAGTAGTGCGCACGCCAGGGCTTCCGTGCACCCAGTTAGCCGATCGACCAAAGATTTCGTACCCATCGCGGCGAGTTCTCCTGCGTTGTTATAGTTCAGGCGGTCGCACCGGATGCGCGCCTGCCTGGGTTTGGACCCAGCGATATAGTGTAACCCGTTCAGCGGACGATCGCGAAACCCTAAGTCATTGACTTCACGGGCGAAGCAGGCCATCCCTGGACCCGTCGTGACGACCTCCGGCCGGTAATCGAAGGCACGATTGCAGTCGCATTGGAGGATTTCACCGGCTCGCGTTTGCCGTATGATGGCGACAAACGATCAGAACGCGCCGCCGCTTCACGCGGCCGAGCAGGATTCTATTCATTGAGCGCCCGACATTTTCCTCAGCGCGTCTCGCAGGCAAGCCTGATTACGATTTCGTACCTGTGCCTCGCCGGGCAAGCCCTGGCTCAGTTGCCAGCGGGCTACTGGGACCTGGATCGTTCGCAGCTACTGCTCGACCACACACTAGAGGTCACGCTCGATCCGGACCTCAGCGTGCTCGAGGACGCTGAGCTTGAAGCCGTGCAGCGCCTGCTCGAGGCTGGCGAGATCGTGCAGCGAATCTACGAAGCGCAAATGCACTCGCAGGCACTCAACGCCTACGAGACGCTCAACGAGCTTATTACCTTGGACTCACCGGTCGCGCTCGACAATCTGCAGCGGCTCTATCGGATGTTCAAAGGACCGATTGCCACTACGCTCGAGAACGAGCGGGTCGCGTTCCTGCCCGTCCACACCGAGTTCCCGGGCAAGGCCGTATATCCAGAGGGGATCGGGACCGCCGAGATCAACGGCTTCTTGACCTCAAGCCGTGACGGCGCGGACCTGCTCGGCGAACGGACCATCGTGCGCCGCGCAACACTCGCGAATCTGCGCCAGGACATAGGCGCGCTGCAGGATTATCCCGTGCTCGGCACCCTGCATCCGGGACTCGGCGAGCGGCTCGCACGGCTGGTTCAATCGCCGGACGCCAACGCGCTCTATGCCGTGCCCTATTCGGTGGCCTGGGCGCCATCGATCCTGCGTGCCCACGACCTGTTGTGGGAAGCCGCAGAACTTACCCGAGCAACTGACCCGGACTTTGCTGCGTATCTTCGCCAGAGGGCACGCGATCTTCTGAGCGACGACTATGAAGCCGGCGACGCCGCATGGATTATGGGCAACTTCAGGCGCCTAAACGCGCAGATCGGCAGCTACGAAACCTATGACGATGCGCTCTATGGCGTAAAGACCTTCTTCGGCATGAACGTGCTGCTCCGCGACGAGGCACGCAGTAGTGCTCTGAGCCAGGCGCTCGATAATCTGCAGGCGATTGAAGACCGGCTACCGCACGAGCCGCACCGACGCGTGCGCAGCGAGATCCCAGTCGGGGTATACAACGTCATCGCCGATTTCGGCCAGGCCCGCGGCACCAACACGGCGACGATACTACCTAACGATGCGGACCATGCGCGCAAATACGGTCGCACGGTCATGCTGCGATACAACATCATGACGCACCCTGAGATCTTCGAGCAGGGACGCCGGCGCATGGCGGCAGCCACCGAGGCCGACTTCCACGACGACCTGACGATCGATGGCAATTTCCAGCGCACGCTGTGGCATGAAATCGGCCACTACCTCGGTGTCGACGTCACCCACGACGGTCGACCGCTCGATCAGGCGCTGCAGCAATTTGCCGGCCTTCTCGAGGAGATGAAGGCCGATCTGGTATCTCTGCACACCGCGTCTTATCTGCGCGATATCGGCTATCTCGACGAGACCGGACTGCGCGCGCATCGCGCCGGCGGGATACTGCGCGTCTTGCAGACCAATCCGCCGCGACGCGAGCAGCCATATCAGACGATGCAGCTCATGCAGTGGAACTATTACCTCGAATCCGGACTACTCGAGTTCGATGCAGGCAGCGGCCGCATGCGCATCGACTATGCACACTACGACGAGATCGTCGAGTCACTGCTCGCCGAGGTGCTCTCGATTCAGCGCGAAGGTAGCCCGGAGCGCGCCGCAGCATTTGTCGAGCGTTACGCGGACTGGAATCCCGAGCTTCACGGCGTCGTCGCGGAGAATATCCGCGCTGCCATCGAGTATCGCTACTACCTCGTTCGCTATGCGGTCATTGATGCACCGGTCCACTAATCCGGTTGCGAAGCCCGCCACGACGCACGCGCCTTATGCCCGCCCAGCCCAGAGCTAAGCTTACCCACGGACCCGTCAGCCAGCGCTTACGCGAGCTCACGATCCCTACGATCTGGGGCATCTTTGCGATGATGACCTTCAACCTTGTCGATACCTGGTTCGTCGGCCAACTCGGCACGCACGAACTCGCGGCCATGAGTTTCACATTCCCGGTCGTCATGACGCTCATGAGTGTCGCGATCGGACTCAGCGCGGGGACATCGTCTGTCCTCGCTCGCGCCGCGGGGCACGACGATCATGATCTCATGCAGCGCTTATCGACCGACGCGTTGCTGCTCGGAGCGCTGGTCACCGGCGTGCTCGCCGTAATCGGCTACACAACGATCGATCCGTTGTTCCGCCTGCTCGGCGCCGACGATGACCTCCTGCCCCTGATCCGCGAATACATGGTGCCGTGGTACCTAGGCTTGCTGTTCATGCTGCTACCGATGGTCGCAATGGGCCTGCTGCGTGCGACTGGCGACGCATCTTCGGCCGGAAGAATCCTGATTCTGAGTGCCATACTCAATGTAATTATTGATCCACTGCTGATCTTCGGACTAGCCGGTCTGCCCCGACTGGAGCTCGCGGGCGCAGCCTACGCCACCGTGCTTGCGCGCGCGTTCAGCTTCTTCGCGGCTCTGTGGATACTGCACTCACGTCTCG
>JAHEEM010000128.1:8078-9582 GCA_024640695.1 Rhodospirillaceae bacterium
GCGTGCCTTTGCGGCGAATCTGGCAATCATGGGTGGGTATTCTGCACGTCGGCCTGCCGGCGGCCGGCACCAACGTCATCATTCCGATGGCCAACGGTGTCATCGTCGCGCTCGTCGCAACCTACGGCGCCGAGGCCATCGCAGGTCTGGGCATCGCTACGCGAATCGAGATGTTCTCGTTGATCATCTTTTACGCAATATCCGGAATCATCGGACCGTTCGTTGGGCAAAATCTCGGTGCCTCGCGGCGCGACCGCATCCTGCTCGCGCTCAAGCAATGCTTCGTGTTCTGCCTCGCCTTCGGCGCCGCGCTCGCCGTGGTCGTCGGCCTCCTGGCCAAGCCGCTCGCGGGGCTCTTCTCCGAGTCCGCCGAGGCTATCGGCGTTGCGTCGCTCTACTTGTGGATCGTGCCCGTGAGCTATGGTGCAGCCGGCATCGTCATGCTCGTGAACGCATGCTTCAACGGACTCGGCCGACCGCTGCCAGCAACGACGATCTCGGTAACACGCATGGTCATCGTCTACGTCCCGCTTGCACTAGCGGGCAAGGCGTTATTCGGGATTCCCGGAATCTTCGCCGCTTATGCGGTCAGTAACATTATCGTAGGCGCCGGCGCAGCCGTCTGGGGGTGGACCACGTGTCGCGGCGCGCCGCAACGGGAGCTCACCGAAGCTGAAGTGTGACCGATCGACATTCAGACTCGCACAACACGGCGCAAGCCATGCTTCCGATCAGTCTTGGCCTGGAGCGGCGTAGTCGAATCTGCGATTTGTTGAGGAACGGTGGCAGGGGTCAGTGGGTCATCGCGTAGACGATGAAGTTGATCCCCATGCGGAACGCGTCGCTTGATGGACGCAACGGGTAGGTCCCGCTGTCGATTCGGTCCCAGAAATTCGCGAGATCGTTATCGAAGCAGGCGATGCTCGCAACCTGTCCGGCTTCGTTGAGAAATCCCAGGTAAACAGGCTCACCGCCGGGCACATACGGCGCCATGCCCATGAGGTCGTCAATCTCGAAGACGAGATCGAAGATCGGATTGTCGATCGTGAGCGGATTGAAGCCCTGCTCGGGGAACACAGTGCGCATCTGCGACTGAAAGTTGCTCAGTTGCCATTGGCCGTCGAAATCGTCGATGAGCAAGAAGCCACCGCGCCGAATGTACTCGCGCAGGTTCTCGGCCTCTTGGGCAGTCAGATCCATCTCGCCGGGCTCCGACACATACGTGAACGGATGGTCGAAGATCTCGTCGCTGCCGAGATCGAGCAGCTGGTAGGACTCCGACTCGACGTCTATGCGTGTCGTGCTCTCGACAAATTCATTAAGATGGACCTCGGAGTAGGGGTAGTTGTGCGACCAGCCCGTGTGGCCGATAGCGCCGTTGGTACCGAAGCGCCAACGCGCCGCGATGAGCTCGGTCGCCGGCGGACTGTTGGAGCCCGGCTCGGGCACGTAGCGAGCGCCCCAGCCCTGCGAGCGCGCGACACCCGTCGCGACAGTCGACAGG
>JAHEEM010000129.1:0-8926 GCA_024640695.1 Rhodospirillaceae bacterium
AGGACCTCGCCGACAAGCGCCTGAAGGAAACGGCCTACGGCGAGCAGCGCCGCGTCGAGATCGCGATGGCGCTCGCGCAATCGCCCAAGCTCTTGCTGCTGGATGAGCCGTTTGCGGGGCTGTCGAGCACCGAGCGCGCCGACATCAAGCACCTGCTCGCCGGGATACCGCGGGATGTGACGATCATCATGATTGAGCATGACATGGACATCGCGCTCGAGTTCGCCGAGAAGATCACGGTCATGCATTTCGGCCAGGTCGTCGTCGAGGGCGAGCGCGCCGAGGTCGTTGCAGATGCGCGCACACGGGAGATCTATCTTGGCGAATGAGGCCTTGGTGTTCGATGCCGTCGATGCGTCTTACGGCGACAGCCGCGTGCTGCGCGGCGTGTCGTTCCGCTTGCGCCAAGGCTCTTTGCTCGGCTTGCTCGGCCGTAACGGCGCCGGCAAGTCGACCTGCATGAACGTTGCGGTCGGGCTGCTTGCGGCACGTGGCGGGGCCGTGCGCCTGGGTCACGAGACGATCTCGGGGCTCGCGCCGGAGGATATCTGCCGGCGCGGGATCGCGCTCGTGCCGCAGGCGCGCAGGGTGTTCAACAACCTCAGCGTCGCCGAGAATCTCCTCGTCGCGGCCCGGCCGCCGGCCGGCGCCGCGCACGAGCCGTGGACGCAAGCCACCGTCTACAGCGCGTTTCCGCGCCTGGCGGAGCGCAAGAAACAGCTTGCGGGCTCGTTGTCGGGCGGTGAGCAGCAGATGCTCGCCATCGGCAGAGCGCTGATGACCAACCCGCGCGTGCTGCTCATGGACGAGCCATCCGAAGGCCTCGCCCCGCAGATCGTTGCGGAGGTCATGGCGACGATCGGCCGGCTCAAGCAGCAGGGCTTGTCGATCGTGCTCGTCGAGCAGAATGCCAAGCTCGTGTTTGATATAGCCGACGACATCGTGATCCTGAATACGGGCCGCGTCGTCGTCACCGATAGTGCCGAGAAGCTCCGCGCGAGTGGGATCGACCTCAGCGAGCATCTCGGTGTGTTCTAGATGAAAGGGAGGATCTAATGCTTTATTCGTGTAATCCGATGTCGGGTCAACCGACCGTTGTAGCCGGCCGTTCAGGTCGCGGGTCGGCGTCGAAGTCGAGATTCGCAGTGGACCTGCATTGCCACGTCTTCGTGCCGGAGGCGGCTGCGCTCGTCGGTGATGCGTTCGACATGGAGATGGACGACCTGTTCAGATTCGCGAACGAGGCGACGCGGGATGTGAACGCAAAACAAGCGGTCACGATCAACGAGCAGCTCATCTCGGTGGAACGACGGATCGCGGACATGGACGCGATGGGGGTCGACATTCAGGCGATCTCGCCGGCGCCGCTGCAGTATTACTATTGCCTGGAGCCCGAGCTCGGCCGAGACGCCGCGAGATCGATCAACGACCGCATTGCGACGATCGCCGCGGAAAACAGCGACCGCATCGTCGGGCTAGCCAACGTTCCAATGCAGTCACCCGAGTTCGCCGTCGCCGAGCTCGAGCGCGCCGTCAAAGAGCTCGGACTGCGCGGCGTGGAGATCTCGACCAACGTCGCCGGCGCGGACCTCTCGGAGCCGCGTTTTCGGAAGTTTTTTGCCAAGGCCGAAGAGCTGGACGTGGTCGTGTTCTTGCACCCGAGCGGCTTCTCCGAAGGTCGGCGACTCTCAGATCACTATTTCACGAACGTGATCGGCAACCCGCTCGACTCGACGATCGCCGTGAGCCATCTCATTTTTGGCGGGGTGCTTGATGCCTATCCGAAGCTCAAGGTCTGCGTTGCCCACGGTGGCGGCTATCTCGCGGCCTACTCGGGGCGGATCGATCACGCGCACGGCGCGCGCGCCGACTGCCAACGGTGCATCAAGGAGCCGCCTACGACGTATCTGAAGCGTCTGTATTTCGATACGGTCGTGTTCACGGAGCATCAGCTGGAGTATCTGGTGCGGCTTTACGGCAGCGATCACATCGTACTGGGCACCGACTATCCCTACGACATGGGTATGTACGATCCGGTTGGCTTCGTCGAAGGCACCGCGGAGCTTACCGATGCGGACAAGTCCGCGATCGTCGGTGGCAACGCAGCACGCTTGCTGGGCATAAAAGTGCCCGAGGCCGGCTGATGTCGGAGCACCGTGCGGAGGTCCGCGACGGAATGCGCATCGACTGGGATGTGCCTATCCAGATGGATGACGGCCTCGAGCTCAGAGCCGATGTCTTTCGGCCGCTCACGGATGAGCCATGCCCGGTGATCCTCTCCTATGGCCCCTATGCCAAGGGGCTATCGTTTCAACAGGGTTATCCGAGCGCCTGGCGGATCATGACCGGTCAGCATCCGGACGTTGCCGCGGGCTCGAGCAACAAGTACCAGAACTGGGAGGTCGTCGACCCTGAGAAGTGGGTGCCGGACGGTTATGCCTGTGTGCGCGTCGACTCACGCGGCTGCGGTAATTCGCCGGGCTACGTCGATCATTTCTCCGCCCGCGAGACGCGCGACTATGCGCAGTGCATCGAGTGGGCCGGCACCCAGGCCTGGAGCAACGGTAAGGTCGGGCTCAACGGTATCTCGTATTACGGCATCAATCAGTGGCAGGTCGCGTCCACTCAGCCTCCTCACCTCGCCGCGATGTGCATCTGGGAGGGGTCGGCCGATTGGTATCGTGACATGACGCACCACGGCGGCATCTTGAGCACGTTCTGGGCGAACTGGTACGACATGCAGGTTAAGACCGTGCAATACGGTCTCGGCGAACGAGGTCCTAAGAATCCCGTGACCGGCGTGCCGGCGTGTGGCGACGTGACACTTGGCGAAGCCGAGCTCGCCGCAAACCGCAGCGATTTCGGCGCCGAGATACGCGAGCATCCGCTTGAGGATGACTATCATCGCGAGCGCTCCGCGCGTTGGGACAAGATCGACGTGCCGTTTCTATCCGCAGCCAATTGGGGCGGTCAGGGCTTGCACCCGCGCGGCAACTTCGAGGGCTTTGTGCGAGCGGCTTCGAGTCAGAAATGGCTCGAGGTGCACGGCCTCGAGCACTGGACGGAGTTCTACACCGACTATGGGGTCGGTTTGCAGAAGCGTTTCTTCGCCCATTTCCTCAAGGGCGAGGACAACGGTTGGGATCGGCAGCCAAGCGTCAAGCTTAAGGTCCGACACATCGACGGTTTTGTGGAGCGTGATGAGACCGCCTGGCCTATCCCGCGCACCGAATGGACGCGCCTTTATCTCGATCCCGCCGCCATGGCCTTGACGAATTCGCCGCCGACTGTCGCCTCGGAGGTCAGCTTCGAAGCGCTCGGCGACGGGCTCACGTTCTTGAGTGCGCCGCTCGAGGTTGCAACCGAGATCACCGGGCCCTCAGCGCTCAAGCTCCGCGTCGCATCGAGCACGAGCGACGCGGACATTTTCGCCGTTCTACGTGTGTTCGATCCGGCGGGCGAGGAGGTCGTGTTTCAAGGTGCGATCGATCCGCACACGCCGATCGCGCAAGGTTGGCTGCGTGCTTCACAGCGCAAGCTCGATGCAGATCTCTCGCTGCCATGGCGCCCGTATCATTGCCACGATGAGCGTCAGCCGCTTGAGCTCGGTGAGGCTGTCGAGCTCGACGTGGAGATCTGGCCGACCTCGATCGTCGTGCCGGCAGGCTATCGGGTCGGGCTCAGCGTGCGCGGTAAGGACTACGAGTACGCCAAGGCTGCCGGCGAGCGGATGTCGAATTTCAAGAATGAGCTGCGCGGCTGTGGCCCGTTCCTGCATGACGATGCGCTTGATCGTCCCGCTGCCGTGTTCGGCGGAACTACGACGCTGCATTTCACTGCCGAATCGCAGTCGTACCTGCTGTTGCCGATTATTCCATCGGTCTGATGGTTATCGGCTGGACGCAAGCTCTCGCATAGATCGCCGCCATCTCCGCAATGACTGCGTTCGGTCAATTGGAGTTCTGCCGAAATTGTAGACATCTCGACGCTATTCGCCGGCGGCTATGGATCCAGCGACTTCGGGTCACTGAGGACAGATGGGTCTGGCTAAATTAACGGTAATATCCAAGTTGTTTCGAACGGCAGCTGACGATTACAGGCGAACATTAGACAGCACATCCTTATCCGGATAGATTGTCGATTTTCTGAGATGGATTAAAAAAATGTTTGAGCTATCACGCTTGGTAGTCATCGTTGCCGTATGGGCGCTGGTGCTCTGGGTCAAGGTAGTTGTCGCGCAACGCGGGCCGGGTTTCGAGATCGATTTCGACGCCGTCGAGATTCGCACGCAGCACGTCGCCGGCCGGGTTCATATGGTCGCCGCCGAAGGCGGCAACATTGGTGTCTTGGCGGGCGAGGACGGCTTATTGCTGGTCGACGATCAGTTCGCGCAGCTGACGGACGGACTCCGGCGGTCGATAGCCGAAATAAGCCCCGAGCCGATCAGATTCATCATCAACACCCACTTCCACAATGATCATACGAGCGGGAATGAGAACTTTGCCGCGGCTGGGGCGACTATTGTCGCTCATGAGAACGTCCGGAGAGTTCTATCGGCTCCTCATTTCATGGAGACAGTCAATACGGAATTCGCCGCGTTCCCAGACAGTGCGCTTCCGGTTGTAACGTTCGAGGATAGCATCACGTTTCATCTCAACGGCGAGGAAGTCGAAGTGTTCCACGCGCCGACAGCGCACACCGATGGTGACGCCATAATTTATTTTCACGATTCGGAGGTGATTCACATCGGCGATATCTTTCGCGCGCGTGGACCGGTTTATGATTTCAACAACGGCGGCTCATACCAAGGCGTGATACGGGCGATGGACAGTGTCCTGCTGCGCATCGGCGAGACAACGAAGATCATTCCTGGTCATGGCCGCATTGCTTCGAGGAGCGACCTGCAGCGAGCACGCGACAGCATGGTGACTGTCAGGGAGCGAGTCGTCGAGGCGATCGCCGAGGGGAAAACGCTGGAGCAGGTGATCGCCGCCCAGCCGACCGATGGTTTTGGATGGGAAATGCCCAGGCTTCTGAGCATCGAGAAGATCACTGAATGGATTTTTCTGGAGCTCTCGGCGAGCTCGTCAAACGTGGCGAACGAGTGAGTGCTGGGGCGCAACCGAACTTCGATCGTGATGGCGTTGCGTTAGCCGGTGCCTCGCGGGCAGCCAAACCCGCAGTCGGCCATCACAGTCACGCCTGCAGCGATTGAAGATCGATTGTCGCATCCGAGGCGACGGTATTGGGCTTTCAGTTGCGCAAGCCGCATGCCTTTTCGAATCCTACCGCTGCGAGTGTGATCCCGAGGTCGCGACGCGATTCGGCCTGCTCTAACGCTCAGCGCCCGCCGAGCTTCTGCTTGAAGGTCTCGTTCGTGATGACCCAGCCCAGGCAGCGCTGGATGTTCTGCAGGCCGAGCTCGTGCAGATCGTCGCCGTACATGCTCGCGACGCAATCCGACAGCACGACGGTGCGGTAATTGAGATTGTGCGCGGTAAACGCGGTGTTGAGCACGCAGGTGTTGGTGTTGATGCCCATCAGGCACACGCTCTTCGTGCCGAGATTGCGCAGCAGTAGGTCGAGATCGGTGCCGAGAAAGCAGTCCAAGCGCTTTTTGTTGTCGATAACATAGTCGCTGTCCTCGAACAGCTCCGGCATGATCTCGGTGCCGGGGGAGCCGACGATGTTGTGCTCGTTCACGGTGCTGGCGCGGTCCAGCGTGAGTCGATTTTTCTCGTCCGTGATCTTTGAGATTGCCGCCCAGAACGGTGCCGCCATGCCTTCGCTGCCGAGTCCCGGCAGCTTGCGGTAGGTCAGCACGAGGTGGATGACCGGGATATGCTTGCCGCGCGCGAAGCTGAGCGCATCCTTCGCCGCAGCGATGACGCGCTGTGAGGTCGCGGCGGTCGTCGGCATCGTTGCGATCTCGGGGTCGAGGTGGCCGCGATGCATGTCGACTGTGATCATCGCGGTGTCGCGCGCATCGAGCTCGAGCAGCTCGAGCATGCGGGCGATGAGCTCCGACCGATCGAGTATCTCTACGCTACGCATGACGCTGACCTAAGCGGCGACGCCGGGTGTGACGTAGGGGTCGAGGCCGGCCGGCCTCGTCGAGCAGATAGGTCATGTCTTGCCTCTTTGGGGTCTGGATCGCACGGGATCGCACTCAATGTCGACGCTATTATGCCGTAATGATGGGTGTATAAGCAGCTAGCCGCAGTGTGGGTTTCGCGCCGGCGCAGCAGCCTTTCCGGTGCAACTGCGGCAAGGCCCCAGGCCTGCCAGCATTTCGGCGTTAGCGAATCTGCCGCCGCATGACAGCACCTCCAAGGCAGGCCACAGCGCCGTTCCCCATCCGTGTCGCCGCCGCGAGTTCCTCAATCTGGCTTACCCGATCGGCCGGCGTCTCGGCTAGCGCTTCCGGGAGACCAGCGACAAGCAGAACGATGAATCTGCCGCACCACTGGGACGGATCCGTAACTAGGGTACGTAGTTATCGCAATAGACATTTGGCTCCCTGGCCTCACAATTGGAAACGAATGGGACGGGGGATCAGTAGAGCCTGGAGCGTGAGCGTGCGGCTAAAGCTGTCGCAAGGGGAGAGCAAGCAGGCGTCGAACTGGCAGAGCACGAGTTGAATCCCTCGAGAACAACATACTAATAAGTTGGAGGACTCTATGGAGTGGCTGGAATCGACCGCGTTGGCGGAATGGGTGCGGACATCCCTTGTCGGCTATCCTCTTGTTCTGACCATCCACTCGATCGGCATGGCCATCATGGTCGGTCTGGTCTCGGTCGTAGACCTGCGGCTGCTCGGCCGCTTCGAGCGTATTCCGTATACGGCGCTCGACAATCTCATCCGGGTTGCCTGGTACGGTCTGGCGTTCAACGTCATCTCGGGCGCCGCGCTCTTCACCTCGCAAGCGGTCTTCTACACGACGAGCCCGACGTTTTTGTTCAAAATGCTCATGGTGCTGTGCGGGTCGATCACGGCCGCCTACCTGCAGCCGAGACTTAGGCGAGAGGCGTCGAGTTGGGTGTCAGGCCATGCCGTTCCACAGGGTGTGAAGACCTTGGCGGCCGCGTCCCTCGCGATTTGGCTCCTCGCGATCATCACCGGCCGGTTCACGGCGTACCTATAACCAGAAGAGGGAAACAGTGATGTCTACTCTAGATTGGATCGCCGCGAACCTCGGATCGTACGTGCTCGCTCTGCCTTGGACCTGGCCGATCATGGAAACGCTGCATTTCATCGGGCTGGTGATGCTGCTGGGCGGCCTGCTCGTCATCGATCTCAGGCTGCTTGGCTATAACCGCATCATTCCGACAGTCGCATCGCACGATCTGCTGCCGGTAATCTATACGGGGCTCACGATCAACGTCGTCACGGGGATCCTGTTCTTCGTCGGCGACCCGCACCGCTATTTCATCAACATCTCATTCCAGCTCAAGATGCTGCTGTTCGTGTTCGCGGGGCTCAACGCGCTCTGGTACCAGTTCAAGCTGTCACCGCGTATCGATGCGCTTGCCGCTGGTAGCGAGATGCCGGGCGATGCACGGCTCGCAGGTGCGCTGTCCTTGGGGCTCTGGTTCGGCGTGCTGATTCTCGGCCGGCTCATTCCTTACCTCGGCACGGGCTAGCGCGGCCCGGCCGCGTGGCCCGGGTCGGAGCGCGCGCCGGGACAGCGGCGTTACGAAACCAAATGTGACCGCAGCCCCGGCCGCGACGAGAGCGGACCCCCCAGCCTAGTGCTGATCCGGGGTCCGTATCTTTTTGGGCAGAGGTCGGTTAGCGCTTGCCGTCCACGAGCACGAACATCATTTTGCAGACGGCGTCAGAGCGATTGCTCCACGCATGATTAGTGCCGCGCTGCACGACCGTGTCGCCGGCCTTGATGAGCACCTCGGAATCGTCGAGCACCATCACGATCTCACCCTCCAGGCACAGCGAATAATCGACCGTCTCGGTCTTGTGCATGAGCGGATGCGGTGGCGCTTCAGTATCGCCGACGTGACCAGCGCCTATCGACTCCCAGGCAGCCTTGGCGGCATCGCTATCGACCGAGTCTATCCAATCCTTCTCCGGCGGAAACTCGATGACTCGAAATACGGAGCCGTTCGTCGGCGGTAGCAGGCCGATGGTCTGGTCGGTCGTCTCCTCGGGGCCGTCGATCTGCGCGGGTGCGCTGTCAATGACCCATATGTTGTTGATTGCGACGCCGGGCCGATGGCTTGGCCGTACAATGTTGCTCGCATCTGCGTCCGAGATGACGACCGCTTTACCGCGCTCGTCATGCCCGGTGACGACTCTTCTGACGCCCATATCAATTCCTATGTGTGTTCGTAAGCCGGGGCCGCCGTGCAATCAGCAGCCAGTGAATAGCTGCGTATCATAGCCAATCTGGCGCTAAAGAGAACGCCATCGTCAGCCTGCGTCTAATGGACGTTGCGCTCCGCGGAGCGGAGTCTGCTGCGCACATTCGGCGCAGCATCGATCTGCTATGATGGCTGCGAGACTAGGTAGGCCCAATCGCCTCAAGAACGCGTCCTGTCGCGCTCGCGGACCGCTGCTCGTGCGTCAATTCATTCTAGCCATACTCGCATTCAGTTTAGCCGCTTGCGCGCACCCGGATTACGAGGAGTACAGACTCGGCACGGCGGCGCTGGGTGGCGCCTATTTCCCGCTCGGTCAGGGCATAGCCAATCTGGTTACCCAGCACACGACCGGGATCTCTATGGTGCCGATCGTTACGCGCGGGGCCATCGAGAATCCGCGTCTGATATCGCAGAACGATCTTGAGCTCGCGCTGACGAACGCAGATCTCGCTTACTTCGCCTACGAAGGACGGCCGCCCTACGAAGCGAAGCTCGAGATTCTGGCGGCCGGGGCGCTGCATCCGAGCGTGCTGCATCTGGTCACGTC
>JAHEEM010000129.1:8936-9529 GCA_024640695.1 Rhodospirillaceae bacterium
TACGGATTTCGCGGAACTGCGCGGCCGGCAGGTCGCTGTCGGCCCTGCCGGCGGTCCGACTGTGTCGCTGACGGAGACGCTGTTGGCGGCTCACGGCATGACACTCGAGGATATCGTGCCCAGCTACCTGTCATATTCGGATGGCTTCAGTCAGCTTAGCGATGGCAACGTCGATGCGGCTTTCGCGCTCGCAGGCTTCCCCACGGCGGCCGTGCTGCAGGCTGGCGCGACCGAAGATTTGGTCTTTCTGAGCGTCCCGACGGATGTGCTGACCCGCGTCGTCACGGACAATCCTTACTACACGCTCGTTCAGATTCCCGCGAGCGTTTACGGCACGCGCGAGGACGTTACCGCACTCGCCGTCGATAACGTGCTCATCGTCAACGCAAACGCGGACCCGGATATCGTGACTGCGATCGTCGCGGCGATCTATGACAATCTGTCCGAGCTCCAACGCTCAATTGCTGTCGCCAAACAGATCGATCCCGCTCACAGCACGCAGTTGGCCATACCGCTGCATCCGGGCGCCGAGCGCTACTTCGAAAACGCGGGCGGCGGTCCGTCAGAGTGAGTCAATCCGCGCTGTTGGGTTT
>JAHEEM010000130.1 GCA_024640695.1 Rhodospirillaceae bacterium
ACGACAGCGCCGGCACCGATCGAGACGCCATCGGCAATTCGAGCGCCAGCACCGATAACCGCGTTCGGGCCGACGTAGGCCGTCTCGGCGACGACGGCGTCGGCAGCAACTACAGCCGTTGGATGAATTCCCGGCTCCACAGCGGATGCGGAACATAAGAAGCCCGCAATGCGCGCATAGGTAGCATACGGATTTTCGCAGATTAGTGCGGCGACGGGGCAGTCGCTGCGGTAGCGCGCCTCGAGAATAACCGCGGCTGCGTGAGTTTGCCGAAGCTGGCTGCAATATAGCGGGTTAGCCAGAAAGCTGACGGCTCGCGAGTCGGCGCTGGAGAGCGTACCGACGGAGCTTACCGAGACGCTACCATCGCCCTCGAGCTCGCAACCGAAGTGCGCAGCGAGCTCAGCCAGCGTCGCGGACATGTCGATGGATAAGGGCTGCGTCTGAGCAACTGGATCGCGCCGAACCGGCCGACCTATGGCGCAGCACTACTGGTCGTGAAGCTTTCCTCGAGCCCGCGCAAAACCTCATCCGTGATATCGATTGCGGTGCTGTAGTAGAGAACGTCGGCCACTACGAGATCGTAACCGGCGTTTCTCGCGTGCGTTTGCACCTGCTGTAGCAACGAGCGCTGCAGCTTCCCGAGCTCTTCGTTACGGCGGATGTTCAAGTCTTCGAGATAGTCGTTCTGTTCGCGCTCCAGATCCCGTTGCTGATCGCGAATCTCCCGCTCGAGGCCCAAGCGCTCGGCTTCGCCCATGACTTGCCCGTCACGATCGTAGGTCTGCTGCTTCTCCTGCAAGGCTCTCTGTACGGCGACGAGATCCCGCTGCCGCGGCGCAAATTCCTCTTGCAGAGCGCCCATCGCAGACTGCGCCTGTGGCGCTTGCTCCAACAGTCGTGCGACGTTGACGACGCCGATACGCATTGAGCTGTTCTGAGCATGGGCCGTGCCCGCAAGCAACACGGTCCCGAGCAGGAGCCCAATCCAAGTCGAAATACGCGACGTCATATCAGTCCTCATTTCGTAAATTCCTGAAGATCGCCTAAAAAGCGTTACCTACGTTGAACTGAAACTGCTCGGTCTGATCTCCATAGAACCGATCAGTCTCTGCATCGTCGTTCAGCGCCGTGCCATAACTAAAGCGTAACAGCCCCATCGGCGCCAGCCACTCCACGGCCACCCCGACAGACTGCTTTAAATTATCATAACTGAAGTCATAGTCTACAGGGTCGCCGAGCTTATCGAAAAAGCTCACGCCGCCTGTCGAGAACACGTTCCCAATGTCGTAAAACAAGGAAATCCGCGTCGATCCTGCCATTTTCTCCGGCGTCGGGATAATCAGCTCGAACTGAGTTGCAAATAACGCATTGCCGCCGTAGGGATTTCGCAGGCTGTCGAGAGGCCCGAGCCGGCTTTCTTTGTATCCCCGCACCGACCCCGGGCCGCCGGCGAAGAAGTTCCTGAAAGGCGGTAAGGACGTAGTCGTTCCGTACGCCTCACCGAAGGCCACGCGGCTGTTGACCCGAAATAACCACCGGCCGGTGATCGGAATGTACTTGGTGAAATCCAAGGACGCAACGTAGTACTCCGCGTCGCTGCCCGGTAGCGTAGCGCTCAGGCTCGCGCCGACACGCGTGCCGCTGTCTGGAAAGATGAACCGGTTACGCGAGTCAAATACCCACCCAGTGACGAACTCGAGGCTCTGAACCTGGGTCCCAAAGAAATCATCCCCCGGCACTTCGATCGGCGTACCATTATTCGTGACCCATTCAATCGCCTGCTGCGAGCTGTAGAAACCCGTAGCGAGCTCGGCCTGTTGCAGAGAGAAGCCAAACCGCAGACTCTGAAACTCGCTGATCGGATAGGCCCAATCGGCCCCGACTGAAAAAGTCTCCGTCGAGAAATCCGAGCTTGCCGAGGTGTACTGGGTGATGTCGCGATAGGACATCGACAGCGTGCGTGACAAGCCGTCAATCGAGCGATACGGATCAGTGTAGTTTAGGCTATAAAGCTTCGCGAACTCACCGCCGCTGAGTTCGAACGCGACCCGGTTTCCGGTCCCCATGAAGTTTGAGTGGATGAAGTTTCCGTTGAGCTGGATCCCATAGGTCTGCGAGTAGCCAAGACCGCCGCCAAACTGCCCCGGCAGGCCTTCCTCGATCGCCCAATCCACATCAACGAGATCAGGACTCCCGGCCACCGGCGTCGTCTCGTACTCAGCGGCCTCGATATACGGCAGCCGCTGCAGGCGGATCTTGGACCGCTCGAGCAAAGTATTGGAGAGATACGACCCCTCGAGCTGCCGCATCTCGCGCCGGAAAACCTCGTCGTTGACACTATCGGTCCCATTGAAATTGATACGGCGGACGTAGACGCGGCTCTGCGGGTTGACGAAGAACGTCACTTCAACCTGCCGCGACTCGCGATCGAGCTCGGGCACGGACTGAACCTGCGCGAATGCATACCCTTCTTCGCTGAGCCGGTCGCTCATGCGGGCCTCGGTCAATGCGATGCTGCGCTGCGAGAACACTTGTCCGGGCGTCAGCGCAATGCGCGCGCGCAGTTCCTCCGCAGGAACAACCATCTCGCCGGCGAGACGCACATCGGAAACGGTGTAGAGATCCCCTTCGGTGATATTGACTGTAACGAAGATGTCCCGCTTGTCAGGCGAGATCGCGACCTGGGCGCCGTCGAGACGAAAGTCGGCGTAACCTCTGTCCATGTAGAACGAGCGCAGCGCCTCGAGATCACCTTCGAGCGCCTGCTTGGCGTAACGATCGTCCTGGCGCAACCAGGAGAGCCAGTTACCGGTCTTCTGGGCGAACTGATCCAAAAGCTGGTCGTCGTCGAAGCTCGTGTTGCCGACGATGTTGATCTGCCGAATCTTGGCGCGCTCACCCTCCTCGATCTCGATTGCGACACGAACGCGATTATCCGGCAGCTCTTCGACCGGCGTTTCGATCTTGACCGCGTATTTACCCTGACTGAAATACTGGTCGGTCAGTGCCTGCTTGACCTCTTCGAGCACAGACTGGTCGAATACTCTGTCGCGCGCGAGGCCAACATCTCGCAACGATGCCTCCAGTTGCTCGGTCTCGATAACCTCGTTACCTTCGATCGTGAAGTCGTCGATAGAAGGCCGCTCGAGCACGGCAATCACGAGCGTATCGCTGTCCTTGCGCATCTCGACGTCGCGAAAGAATCCCGTCGAGTAGACAGCCCGAACCGCTTCCTGAACTCTCTGATCTGTCACCGTATCGCCGATGTTGATGGGCAGATAGTTGTAGACGGTGCCCTCTGAAATACGCTGCACGCCGATGACGCGAAAATTGCGCACGACCCAGGGATCTGCCGCCTGCGCAGCGCCGGCAAAGATAACCGTCGCAAGGACTGCCGCGCGTAGCCAACGGATCGTGTTCACCGCAAACATCAGGTCACCCGAAAACTCTCGAAAGGTCATTGTAGAACGCGAAGCTCATGAGCACGATAAGCAGCAGGACTCCGACCTGCTGACCGAAAGCCATGGCTCGCTCCGACAGCGGCGTGCCTTTGACGAACTCCACGAGCTGATAGACGATCTGCCCACCGTCGAGCAGCGGCACGGGCAGCAGGTTCAAAACCCCAAGGCTGACACTCACGACGGCCAAGAAGCTCAGGAAAGCGCCGATGCCAGCCTGAGCGCTGTCTCCGGCGTAACCGGCGATGCTGATTGGCCCGCTCAGGTTGCGAACGGACACGTCCCCGACGAGCATGCGCGCAAGCATGCGCACGGTCAGCGCGCTGATCTCCCAGGTCTTAGCAACGCCGCGGGGCAATGCTTCGACAAGACCGTAGCGCTGCGTGGTCTGCGCACCCTGCGCTATGTCCCGTGCGAGCGCGAGATCGATGACCATGCCGGCACGACCGATTGTCGTGCCATCCGACTCCTCGATGGCCTCGATCTCAAGCGGCAACTCGAGCGCACGCTCGTCACGCTCGATGCCGACAGTTACGGATTCGCCCGGCCGCGCGCGCACATAATCGACCCAGTCCGACCAACCCGAGACGGATCGCCCGTCAACCTGCAGGACGCGGTCCCCAGGGCGAAATCCGGCTGCATCGGCTGCCCCGCCTGGCGTAACTTCGCCGATCGCCGCGGGGATGATTGGACCTGGCTGAAATCCCAGCCCGGAAAACAGCGCGCCGGGCTCGGTCAGCTGCGCCTCGCGACCGCGAACATCGATGTCCACGAGGCGCTCCGGGTCACCCGCATGGCTAACCGTAAGCTCGATAACGCCATCGGCGAGCAACTCGGCAACAATCGCTAGCGCCGCGGTTTCCAACGTTGGCGTCTCTCGGTCGCCGACGCGCAAAATCCGATCGTCAGCCCGCAAGCCCGCGACCGCGGCCGGGGAATCGTTCGTCACGGTACCGACGACCGCCACGGTGCCCGGTACGCCGGCGATGAACATCAGCCAATACGCGAGGATCGCAAAGATAAAGTTGAATCCGGGCCCTGCGAGCAGCACGGCGATGCGCTGCCAGACGGGCCGGCGATTGAATGCCCGATCTCGCTCCGCCGCTGCTACGGGCCCCTCGCGCTCGTCGAGCAGCTTGACGTAGCCGCCGAGAGGAATGCTCGACAGCCAATACTCCGTCGCTTCCGAGTTCTCTTCAGGCGCGCCTTGAGCTGGCAGGCGCCGACGCCAGAAAGGTCGAAGCGGCTCACCGGGCTCGCCCCCGCGCCAGCGGAGCAGCGGGCGGCCAAATCCGACCGAGAACCGGATGACCTTGAAGCCGAGTCGCCGCGCGACCCAGAAGTGCCCGAACTCGTGCACGGAGACGAGCACGCCGATAGCGACGATGAATGCTGCGGTATTGAGCAGAAGGTCGATCATGGACTCGGCGGCAACCTGGGGCTTCGATTATAACGCATTGAATATTCTACACGTTTCCCGAAGTGCTCGTTTGGTCGATTCATTCTATCTAAAAAGACCGTCTGCGGCGGGCGAGGTTCCGGAAGACCTTAGGCAATCAGACCCGCAAGGCTCAAGCTCAGGAAAAAGATCGGCACAGCGGACGTCAGGCTATCGATCCGGTCGAGGATACCGCCATGCCCAGGCAGCAGATGCCCACTGTCCTTCATGTGCGCCTGGCGTTTGCACATGCTAACGGTCAAGTCCCCGACGATGGAAGCGAGCGCGGTTGCAAGGCCCGTGACCACCCAGCTCAACACCGGCTGGCCGAGCCCCGCACCGACAAGCGCGGCGACCGACGTTGCGCCAAGCAATCCGCCGAGCACGCCTTCCCAGGTCTTGCCGGGGCTCACCTTGGGCGCGAGCTTCGCGCGTCCAAATATGCGCCCGCAGAAGAATGCGCCGACATCAGCAGCCCAGACGATGCACAGCACGCTAAGCGCGAGCATTGGTCCAGTCGAGCCCAGGTGATGCAGGTATGCCAGTAACAGCCAGCTCGGCAGCAACGCCATGAGCCCCCCCGCAGCAACGAGAGCCGCGGGGATGCGCCACGGGAAGCGAGTCACGCCGATGAAAGCGAGCAGCCACCAGAACGCCGCAGCGAGCGCAAGTTGCTGCGCGCCGGCCGCATCAAACAAACCTCCACTTGCCAGGGCCAAGAGCACAAACAAGGCCGCGTAAACCCAGACGAAGCCTTGCGACCATTCTACGAAACGGCCCCACTCCCACGCACCCAGCGTCCACGCTACGCCAAGCATGACGGCTGATAACCAGCTCGGCAGCAAGAGCACGCAAAACAGCACGATGGCAACCAGCAGGGCCGCCGTGATCATTCTCGTCTTAATCAAGCTGGGAACCTACCTCAGCCCCGCGCCGAGGGCCAAGCGGCGACTCCGCGTGTTGCGCCGCATCTGCGGTGTGGCACCTGGCTCATGGAACACCATGGGAAAACGTCTGCACTTCGATCTGCTCCGCCGTGCGACCGAAGCGCCGCTGCCGCTTGGCGTAAAATTCGAACGCGGCATTGAGCTGCGTCTGCGTAAAGTCGGGCCACAGTGCGTCGGAGAAGTACAGCTCGCTGTATGCCAGATCCCAGAGCAAGAAGTTACTGATCCGTTGCTCGCCACCGCTGCGAATCAACAGATCCACTGGCGGCAGGGGCGCAGTTTCGAGCGCAGCCTCGAAACGAGCCTCGTCGATCTGGTCAACGCGCAGCTCACCCGCCTCGACCTCGCGCGCAAGCTTGCGTGCCGCACCAGCGAGGTCCCAGCGACCGCCGTAGGCAACCGCCAGCACCAGCTCCATGCGCGCGTTGTCGCGTGTCTTGCTCACGGCTTCGCTGATGGCACGGTTGAGTTCTGGACCCAGGCCATCGAGTTGGCCGATAAACCGCAGGCGGATGCCGTTCCTGTAAAGCTCCGCAACCTCGCGCCTGAGCGCCTCGATGAACAATCTCATGAGGGCGTTGACCTCTTCGGGCGGTCGACGCCAGTTTTCACTGGAGAATGCGAACAAGGTTAAAACCTCGACGCCGGACTGCGCGCAGCTCTCGACCATCATGCGAACCGGCTTGATGCCTGCTTTGTGCCCGGCGTGACGCGGCAGAGCGCGGCTACGCGCCCATCGGCCATTGCCATCCATGATCACTGCTACATGCCGCGGCACCGCTTCAGCGTCACCGGACTCGGAGGCAATGGCAATCATCAGAACTCCATTATTTCGGATTCTTTATCGCTCATAAACCCATCCATCTCGGCGATGTGCTTATCCGTCAGCTTCTGAATCTCATCGTGAGTCTGGTGATCCTGATCCTCGGTGATCAGCTTCTCCTTGAGCAGGTCCTTTACGCTGCTGAGGGCATCTCGCCGAATATTCCTGACTGCGATTCGCCCGGCCTCCGCCTCGTGGCGGACGACTTTGACGAGATCTTTGCGGCGCTCCTGCGTCATTGGCGGCAGCGGAACACGAATGACCGTGCCTGCCGACACTGGCGTGAGCCCGAGATCGGATGTCATGATCGCCTTCTCGATCTTGGCAACCATCTGCTTGTCCCACGGCGCGACCGTCAGCGTGCGAGCATCCTCGACGGAAACGGTGGCTGCCTGACTGATCGGTACCTCGCTACCGTAGTACTCGACGGTGACGTGCTCGAGCAGGCCGGTGTGGGCCCGACCGGTACGCAATCGCTTGAATTCCTCGCGCAGCGCCTCGACGCTCTTGGCCATCCGCTGCGCGGCATCTTTCTTGATATCTTCGATCATTGCTCAGGTGCCGGTTGGAGACAGATTGTTCGCGACGGCCGTGCCGAGCGCCGCGCCATTGACGAGCCGCACGAGATCGCCGGCGTTGTTCATATTGAATACGATGAGCGGCAGGTTGTTCTCGCGGCACATGACGATCGCCGTGGCATCCATGACCTTGAGGTCCTCGGCGAGGACCTGATCGAAGGACAACCCATCGTAGCGCACCGCATCGGGCACTTTGAGCGGATCCGCCGAGTAGACTCCGTCCACCTTGGTCGCTTTTAGCAAGACGTCAGCGCCGATCTCGATAGCGCGGAGGCTGGCCGCCGTGTCGGTCGTAAAAAACGGGTTACCAGTTCCGGCCGCAAAGATTGCGACCCGGCCTTTCTCGAGATGCCTTACGGCCCGGCGACGGATGTAGTCCTCGCAGACCTCATGAATCTGGATTGCCGACATGACCCGCGCGACCGCACCGTGGCGCTCGAGCGCGTCCTGCATCGCAAGCGAGTTCATGATCGTTGCGAGCATGCCCATCTGGTCGCCGGTGATGCGGTCCATGCCGGCCTCGGCCAGGCCCGCGCCGCGAAATATGTTGCCGCCGCCGATCACGACCCCGACCTCCACTCCGAGCGCCGCGACTTCCGCAATCTCACCCGCAACCCGCTGGATTATATCGGGGTCGATGCCGTAATCCTGGCTTCCGAGTAGCGCCTCGCCGCTGAGCTTCAGCAGTATCCGTCGATAGACGGGCGAACTCTGCCCCATGCTTACCTCCCAATACGCTCCCGGTGCGGCCACCGCCGCCGGGGCGCAGCAATCCCCCTGTAATCAGCTAGGCGGTAGACTAGCTTCTCTGGGAGGCCTGCGCCATGACCTCGCGGGCAAAATCCTCGGTCTTCTTCTCGATACCCTCGCCGACCTCGTAGCGCACGAATTGTTTTACCGTCGCCCCTGCGGACTTGAGAAGGTCGCGAACGCGTCGATCGGGGTCCTTAACGAATTCTTGGCCGGTCAAAGTGACCTGATCAATGTGCTTACGCAGCCGCCCCTCGACCATTTTCTTCACGATCTCCTCGGGCTTGCCCTCGGCCGTAGCCTGTGCGATCAGAATCTCGCGCTCTTTGTCGAGCTCAATCGCAGGGACGTCTGCGGCGTTGACATAGCGCGGCGCGCTCGCAGCAACCTGCATTGCCAGATCCCTGGCCAAACTGTCGTCACCGCCGTCGAGCTCCACGAGCACTCCGATGCGGCCCATATGCGAATACGATTCAACGTTGCCCTTACTGTCGAGCACCTGGAAACGCCGCACCGCGATGTTCTCGCCGACCTTGGCCACCAGCGCAGCCCGCAGCGTCTCGAGCGTCTCACCATCGACCTTCGCCGCCATGAGCGCATCGAGATCGCCCGCGCCGTGCGCAAGCGCGGTCGAGGCGGCGAGCTCGGCGAAACGAACGAAGTTCTCGTCCTTGGCGACGAAATCCGTCTCCGAGTTGATCTCTACGATCACATGACGCCCGGCATCCGGATCGCTGCTGATAACAACCAACCCTTCAGCCGCAACGCGCGACGCCTTCTTATCGGCCTTCGCCTGACCGGCCTTACGCAGCAGATCGGCTGCAGTATCCAGATCGCCGCTCGCGTCCTGCAGCGCGCGTTTGCAGTCCATCATTCCGGCGCCAGTGCGCTCGCGCAGCTCTTTGACTAACGATGCATCTATGCTCATGAGTTAAGTCCTATCTCCAACCGGCTCGCCCGTCAGGCATTACTCTTTCTCGCCCGACACCTCAGCGTCGCCCGGCACCTCAGGCGCCGCAGTCTCGGCGGTCGCGGCCTCCGTCGCACTGGCGGCCGCTGCCTCGTCAGCCTGACCTGCCTCAGGTTCGGCGTCGGCGTTCTCGGTCACGGCGTTGTCAGTTTCGGCCTTCTTGGTAGCGGTCTTTTTCGCTGCAGCCTTCTTGGTCGCAGCCTTCTTGGTCGTGGCCTTCTTCGTCGCGGCCCTCTTGGCAGGAGCCTTCCTTCCGGCGCCGTCGACCTTGGGCTTGCCCGCCTCGTCGAGCTCGACGAATTCGTCGTCGCCAGTGGGCACCTCGGGGATCGAGGCTTTGCCCTCGAGCACTGCATCCGCAACACCGGTCGCGTAGAGCGAAATCGCGCGCATTGCATCGTCATTGCCCGGAATCACGTAATCGACCCCGTCAGGCGCGCAGTTGGTATCCACGACAGCAATCACTGGAATCTCAAGCTTGACGGCCTCTTTGACCGCAATCTCCTCGTGACCGACATCGATGATGAACACGGCATCGGGCAATGCATCCATATCCTT
>JAHEEM010000131.1 GCA_024640695.1 Rhodospirillaceae bacterium
TCAATATGGCGCTCGACGTTCTCGACCACGACTATTGCGTCGTCGACGACGATACCGATGGCGAGCACGAGCCCGAATAGCGTCAGCACATTGATAGAGAAGCCGAACAGCCACAAGAACGCAAAAGTGCCGACGATGGATACCGGCACTGCAAGCAGGGGAATCAATGATGCGCGCCAAGTCTGGAGGAATAACACCACAACGATAACAACGAGGAACACCGCCTCGAGCAAGGTTGTGATGACCGAGCTGATCGATTGGCGCACGAACACGGTCGGGTCATAGACGACCGACCACTCCACATCTTCTGGGAAGCCGGCCTCAAGCTCCACCATCTTCTCGCGAACGGCGTCCGAAAGCGCAATCGAGTTGGCGCCGGGTGCCTCGAAAATCACGACCGCCGCGGCGTCCTCGTTATTGAGCAGCGACCGCAGCGCGTAACCCTGCGCTCCAAGCTCGAGTCGGGCGACGTCCTTGAGCCGCGTGATTGCCCCATCCGGACTCGTCTTGAGGACGATCTCCTCGAACTCCTCGACCGATACGAGCCTCCCCTGCGCATTGATCAATAGCTGCAGCGTCGAGCTGCTGGGCTGAGGCGGCCCGCCGAGAACGCCAGCCGACACCTGCACGTTCTGCTCGCGGATCGCGCGGATAATGTCGCCGGCCGTCAGATCTCTTGACGATGCCTTCTCCGGATCGAGCCAGACGCGCATCGCATAATTTCCCGAGCCGAATACGACCGCTTGACCGACACCAGTTAAGCGCGCGAGCTCATCTCTGACACGCAGCGTTGCGTAGTTCGCCAAATAGAGACTGTCGTAGCGGCCGTTCGGTGAGCGCAAGTGGACCACCATCGTTAAGGTCGGCGACGATTTCTCCGTCGTCACGCCCAGCGCCCGCACAGCTTCCGGCAAGCGCGGCAAGGCGCGAGCCACACGGTTTTGCACCAGCACCGAAGCGAGGTCAATGTCGGTGCCGCCGCGGAACGTGACGCTCAACTGGAGCTGGCCATCGGACCCGGCAACCGACTTCATGTAGATCATGTTCTCGACGCCGTTGATCGCTTCCTCCAGAGGCGCGGCGACGGTCTCGGCAATTATTTGCGGATTGGCGCCCGGATAGAACGCGCTGACCTGCACGGACGGTGGCACGACGTCCGGGTACTCGCTGACGGGCAAATTGGGGATCGCGACGAGCCCGGCAATGAAAATAAACATCGATAAAACCGCCGCCAGTATCGGGCGCTCGACGAAGGTCTTCGAGAGATTCATGGCTCAGCCCTCGGCGGCACCCGGCGCGGTCCCGCTCGCTGCGGGAAGCCCGGCGAGCGGATCACTCATCGGCACAACTTCAGGTGCCAGCGGCATGCCAGGAAAGAAGATCTTGCGCACGCCGTTGACGACGACGCGATCGTTAGCCTCCAACCCGCCGGTGACGACACGCAAACCGTCGACGAGGTCTCCGAGCTGCACGTCGCGGCGTTCGGCGAGGTTATTCGCGCCGACGACGTAGACATACTTGCGATCCTGATCCGTCAGAACTGCCATGTCGTGAATGAGCATGGCGCCGTACTCATGGCTGCCAAACAGCCGCACGCGCGCGAACAGGCCCGGCGTTAAGTGGCCATCGGGATTCGGCAGCACGGCGCGGCCACGTATCGTGCCGGTCGCAGGGTTGACTTGATTGTCTATAAAGTCGAGCTCACCCGGGAACGGAAACTCCATGTCACCGGTCAGACCGACCTCGACTGGTAGGCGAAATTCTTCGGCGTCGAGAGCAGTACCCTCACGCATCTGTGCTTGCAGCTTCCGGTAGACGTTCTCGTCGGCCTCGAATATGACGTAGACGGGATCAACCGATACGAGGGTCGTCAACAAGGTCTCCCCGGGGGACACGAGGTTACCCGGCTTGATGAGGGCGGCACCGATTCGGCCCGTGATCGGCGCGGTAATCCGCGAAAAGCTCAAGTTGAGCTCGGCCTGAACGAGCTGCGCCCGGGCACCGGCGCGGTCGGCCGTCGCCTGCTGCAGCTCGCTGCGCCGCTGCTCGAGCTCTTCACGCGAAATCGCGCGCGCTTGGATTAGCATCTCGCTGCGGGCGAGCTCCTGCTCAGCCAGCACGATACGCGTCTCGGTGCGTTCGACGTTCGCGCGCGCTACATCGACCGCTGCGCGATATTCACGCGGATCGATCGTGAACAGCAGGTCGCCCTGCTCGACCATAGCGCCTTCACGAAAGTGCACGGCATCGAGATAGCCCGCCACACGCGGTCTGATCTCGACCGTGTCGACTGCCTCGATGCGTCCGGTAAACTCATCCCAGTCCAGGATCTGCCGGCTCACGACCCCCGCGACGCTAACCGGTGTAGGCGGAAACTCCATGCCGGCACCGCCCTGGGGGCCGCCGCCGCAGGCTGCGACCATCGCCGTAATGCATAGGATTAAGCCTGCTCGCAGAGCCCGCGCGTTCAGACTACTACGCGATGCTACGTCCCGAGCCATTCCAAGACGTGAGTCCATTCAAATCATCCCAAATATCGAAGGTTATTGTTCTGCTACCGTTTCAGTCGTCCACTCTCCAGCCAGCTGCTCCATCAAGGCCACGAGCCGTTTGCGCACATCCGGGCGCAACTCACCGCAGCCGAAGATCTCAGACCAGAAAAGACCCTCGGAGGCGAGGCGCAACAATTGCTGGCGGAGCTGGCACTCGTCCCACTCGACACCGGCGCGGCGCCGCTCAATAAACCCACGCACGGGATCTAGCAGCGAGTGATCCATCGTCACTGCACTGAGCATGCCTGTCACGAAGCGCCTTCTGTCCTCGTTTCGCTCCGTATGAGCGCGAATATAAGCGATGAGCTCCGCGCTGCACTCATCCGCTCCATCGGGCCGGTGGCGCGCCTCGAGATCTCGCCACTGCTCCATGTCCGATTCCACCAGGGCACGCAGCAGGGCATCCTTAGTCGCGAAGTGATAGGTGATACCGCCGCGGGTGACACCGCTTTCCTGGACCAGCTCGTCGAAAGTCAGCTTCCCCGCGCCGCGCTCGCGCACGACGCGCCGGGCGGCGTCGAGGATGAGTTGTTTGGCTTTCGGCGTGCGGCCCATCGCAAAACTATACAGAACATACTGTATAGAAACAAATCATAACGATACGACACCATAGGGGAATTAACTCCTATAGGCAGATGCCCTCATCGCAGCGGGCCAGCGCCGGTGTTAACGTCGAAGCTGTTTTTAACCGACCAGGAGCACAGACATGTCAGTTGCCCGCGTTACGGAGATTACCGCGACCTCGACCAAAAGCTTCGACGACGCCCTTAAGCAGGGCATCGCACGCGCAACCAAGACCTTACACAACGTGACCGGCGCTTGGATTCAGGACCAAGAGGTCCGCGTCGATAACGGCAGCATCGTCGATTTCCGTGTGCACTTGAAGGTCACCTTCATTCTCGACGACTGACTGCCGCCCACGGACACAAGGGGCGCTCGGTCGCGCTTAGACCGAAGCGCTGTTCGAACCTGCCGGCTCATGGCAGACTTGCGCGTGCCTATCAAAATAACCAAGCCGCTAGTGGCACCGCGGCGCTAAGGGGGACTCATCATGCGAAGGCTCGTAATTGCTGCCGCAGCGCTCGCGCTGACAGGCGGTCACGTTGCAGCACAGGAAGTCGACGCTCGGGCGGCCTTGCGCGCCGCAGTCGAGGCGATGGGCACCAACGAGGTAAGAACCGTCATCTACTCCGGCGCGGGCTTCTCATCGATGATCGGCCAACAGTTCTCGGTAGACGCCGGCTGGCCGACCTACGAGGTGGCCGACTATACGCGCAGTATTGACTATGCCGCCGGCTGGTCGCGCGAAGACTACACGCGCCGCCAAGGCCGCTATCCGACCTTCGGTCGCGTGCCCATGAGCGACCAGCAGATCACGGCGATCGTACGCGGCGAGCATGCTTGGGATGTACGCGGCGATACGCCGGTACCGCTGCTGCGCCCCTATCTCGACGGCGCCCCCTACGGCGAGCTTCGCCAGCTCGAGATTGCGGTCACCCCGCACGGCTTTCTGAAGGCGGCACTCGCGGCCGATGATGCATCGGCAATTCGGCTCACCTACGTCGGTGCCTCGGACTTCGGTCTCTCGCAGTTCGGGCGCACCGTTACGATCGTCTCGTTCACGTTTCTGGACAAGTACCGAATCAACGGCACGATCAACGACGAGAATCTCGTCGAGCTCGTCGACACCTGGATTCCGAACCCTTTTTATGGGGATATGGACTACGAGCTGCGCTACACGCGCTACCAGGACTTCGACGGCATCAAATACCCCATGCTGATTCATACGCACCAGGCCGATCCGCGCCTCAACTCTGCCCACAATTACTACGAATACCAGCTTTCGAGTGTGAAGCTCAACGAGCGCGTTGCGACGACGCCGGTGCCGGAGGCAGTTCGCTCGGCGGTGCGCCCCCCTGCGCGGGTCGTCAGCGAGGAGCTCGCCGACGGCGTCTGGTTGCTCGGCGGCGGCACGCATAACAGCCTGCTCGTCGAATTTCGCGATTACGTCGCGATCGTCGAGGCACCAAACAACGAGGAGCGCTCGCTTGCCGTCATCGCCGAGGCGAACCGGCTCGCTCCCGGCAAGGTTGTTCAGTACGTCATCAACACGCACCACCACTTCGATCACGCGGGCGGCCTGCGCACCTATCTGTCGCAGGGCACGACCATCGTGACCCATGAAACCAACAAGCAGTATTACCTCGACATTCTGTTCCGGCCGACGCAGTGGACGCTGCAGCCGGACCGCATGGCCAAGTTCAATCCGATGTATTGGATCAGCCGCCGTCCGCCGCCGATCGAGACGGTCGAAGGTGAGGCGCGCAGCACAGGTAAGTACGTTGTCACTGACGGCGAGCAGATCCTGGAGGTCTTGCGCGTCCAGGATATGGCTTACGAGCTCGGCGACCAGACGCTACGGCAAGGCCATCACAGCGAGGACATGCTGGTGGCTTACGTTCCGAAGGCGGGGATTCTGTTCAACGCTGATCTGTATTCCCCGCCCGCGCCGGACCGGCCTGCGCCAGCAACGCCAACCGCGGGTATGCGGACGCTATACGAAAACATTCGCAAGTATCGGATCGATCCGCAGCAGCATGTGCCGGTGCACGGCAGAGTCGGCTCGCACGCCGAGTTCGTCGGGCTGATCGAAGGCGTGAGCCGCTAAGCTGGTTTTGGCCGCGAGGCTGAAGGCCGCCGGCGCTAGCGTTTCGACGCTAGCGCCGGCGGGCGCTGTCCACTTACTTCAGATGGGCATCGAAAAACGCGATCGAGTCCGCCACCACCTCCCGCTGAACGGCATCCGGCGCATAGCGTCCGTCGGAGTTACGCGCCACATACGCAAACCCGTGCACCTCGTGGTCGTATGACTTCCACTGCACGCGCTTTCCCGCCTCCACGAGCAACTCGTAGTTGAGCCGAAATACGCCTTGAAGATGGTCGCGGTCGCGGCCCTGCACGAAGATCGGTAAATTGATGGGCGCGATCCTGGCCATGGCCACATCGCGATCTATAAGGCCGTGCAGTTCCTCAACCTCGGCTGCAAATCTCGCCGCGTCAGTCGTCGTTGCCGTCTCCGGAGCTTCCGGTCTAGCGACTGCGGCGGGGTCGCGTGGCCTGCGCGCCAGAAACGCAGCCGAAGCCGGCTCACTCGCGATGCCCGCGGCAATGCCGTTGTAGACCGAGCTCATCTTCATGAGCATCTCACCGCCATGGCTCATGCCCATATAACCGACCCGGTCCGCGTCGACGTACGGCAAAGTTTTGACGTACTCGATAATCGCGATGACGTCTTCGTACTCCAGCGGCGCACGGTTGTAGCGCGCCCGTCCCGACCCGCGGCGCGCAGTCAGAGGCGCACCACCATATTCGGGAACATCCACCTCGGAGCGATATCGCAGCCAGCCGACCGCGTAGCCGGCTGCGAGAAACTGCTCGAGCGTCCAGCCCCGGTTATGGCTGTAGTCCTTGATGTATGGCAGACCTTCCCCGCCATTGCCCGAGGCGAACAGCACGATCGGAAACGGGCCATCACCGTCAGGCTTGCGCAGACCGATCGGCGTGTAAAGCCCGTCATCGGTCATAACCAGGTGATAAGTCACCGGGATCTCGGAGCCTGCAACTGTCTCCGTCTCGAGCACGAGGCCGGCTTGCGCACCCGCAGCAAGCGGGGCCGCAAACGCGACCACGGCGAACAACATGGAAATCAGCTTCGATATAGTAGTTTTCTTCATGGCGATACGCCTTCCATCGCAGTAGGTGTTAATGCTGTCATTTTTCGAGGCCCGTCGAGTGATCTCATCCCTTCGAGCGCTCGGACGCGGACACGTAACTGAGGCCTTTGTCGGCAAGCCTGGGCCGCATGTCGTTCATGTCGAGGCCGAGCTCACCTGTGGCGTAGCGGGCTCGAATTCTTGCTTCTTTCTCTTCGCGCTCGGCCGATGCCTGCAATATCGATTGGGCGGCCTGTCGCTCCACGATGACAATGCCGTCGTCATCGGCAAGCACGATATCACCAGGGCTGACGAGCTGGCCTGCGCAGACGACCGGGATGTTGACGTCGCCCACTGTCTCTTTGACCGTCCCTTGGGCAGAGACGCATTTCGACCATACCGGAAAGCGCATCCGGGTCAGGTCCGCGATATCTCGCACGCCGGCGTCGATAACCAGCGCCGCGGCACCTCGCGCCCGCAGCAGTGTTGCGAGCAGATCGCCAAAATAGCCGTCGGTACAAGGCGAGGTCGGCGCGACGACCATGACGTCCCCCTCGCGGCATTGCTCGGCAGCGACATGAATCATCCAATTGTCGCCGGGCGGCACCGACACAGTGAGCGCCGTACCGCTAACACGCTCACCCGCATAGATCGGCCGCATGTAGGTAGCCATGAGGCCTTTGCGGCCCTGGGCCTCGTGCACGGTCGCGACGCCGAAGGCGGCGAGCCCGGCAACCGTTTCCTGCGCCGCGCGCGGACTGTTCTCGACGACGATCCCCATTAGATCAGCGCTCCTGTTGCAGCTACTGCCACGGCAGCAAGGACACGTGGATGACACCCTGGGCCTCGCCGACGGACTTGATGGCGCGATCAGTGTCCTCGAGCCCCATGCGGTGAGTCGTGATCAAGTCCAGCGGAAACCTGTCCGAGGCGAGCTGCTTTAACGCGAGCTCGCAAGACTGGTAATTGTGCCCGCGCGCACTCTTAACCGTGATGTACTTCGTCGCGATTCTGCCGAGCGGAAAGTCCGGGAACTTCGCGACCTCTCCTTGCACGAGCAAGGTCCCGCCCTTGCGACACAGCGCGTCGATTCCAAGCAGCACCGGCGCCAGCCCCCCGCCCGCCGTGCAGTCGAGCGCGACGTCCACGCCCTCGCCTCCGGTGTACTCGCGGATTCGTTCCAAAGGATCCTCTTCCTCGACATTGATCGTGTGGTCGGCACCGAGCCTCTTCGCGACGTCGAGCCGCACGACGTCCTTCGTCGTGCCAGTCACGATGATCATCGACGCGCCCGCCTGCCGGCAGGCGACGAGCTGCGACAAGCCTTGTTGCCCCGGCCCCTGAATCAGCACGCTCGAGTCGTAACCGACACCGCAATCGAACAGCGCCCACTGTATCCCGTTGGCCATTGGTGTCACGACACCGGCGAGCTCGGGCGTTAGCGAATCGGGCACTTTGTGCAGCACCGCGTTCCACGGCAAATACATGTACTGCGCGAACCCGCCCCACAGATGCGGTGCGCGCTCGGCCGAGGTGTAACCATAGCGCAGCGCATCGGGATTGTTGCGCCAGTCCGTCGCATTACACAGCCGATATTCGCCCTTGTGGCACCACTCGCAGGCAAAGCACGGCACGTAGTGCTCGACGAACACGAGATCGCCTTCTTTGACTCGCTTGCGCTGCTGGAACTGGCGGCCAGCTTTGGCGATATAGCCGATATTCTCGTGACCCATGATTACCGGATCGTGAATCGGCGGCTTTGCATAGAACTTCACGTCGGTGCCGCAGATGCCGGCGACCTCCATCTTCAGCAACGCCCCGTCCTCGGGAATCTCCGGCATCGGGTACTCACGAAACTCGGTCTGATGCGCGCCAGTGCGAACCGCAGCAACTACTTGGCCAGCCACAAATCTCTCCTGCAAATACTCGTCATGATCAAGGCGTATCGTGGTCCATCCTGCCGGACGAGTTCGGGTTACCGAGATTGGACCTGAAACGCTCGTAGTAGCTGAAACTGGCCTCGACCTCGGCAACGACATCCGCACCTCCGGCGGGATCCAAGGTCATTCCCGCGCTCGTCGCCATCTCACGAAACTCAGGATCCTCAACAGCGGCCACGAAGGCTGCGCGCAGAACGGCAAGAAATGCCGGATCGAGGTCCGGAGGTCCGGCAATGGAACGCTGCACATTCAGCGGTGTGAGCTCCGGGTAACCAAGCTCGGCGAACGTTGCCACGCCCGGCAAGCCGGTGACTTCACCCGTAACCGCGAGCGCCCGCAGGTCGCCGGACTCGACATACGCCAATGCAGAGGCGATCGGTGCAATCGCGACGTTACCGTCACCGCGAATCAGGCCGACGAGCGACTCCGCCGTGCCGGTGTAGCCGGTCAGAAAGACCGGCCCGGTCGCGTCGTTACCGAGCCGATCCGCAACGATCTGCGAGGCGGCGAGAATCGTCGAGCCATACCCGGTGGATACGAATGTCAGGCTTTCCGCATCCCGCAGATCTTCGAGTCCCGCGAACGGTGACTCCGCCGCAACGAGGAGTGCGTAGTCCTCGGACTCGAGTCGGCCGATCCAGCTCAAGCGGCGCAGATCGTAATCGACGCGTTCGCCGAGCACTTCGGGCAGCACGAAACCCGGCAGATTGAAGATCCCGAGCGTCGCACCGTCGGCACGCGCGCGATAGACCTTCGTTGCACCCAGACGGCCGCCGGCACCCGCGGCATTCTCGGGCACGACCGTAATATCACCGCCTAGATGCCGCTCGAAGAATGGCGCGAACAAGCGCACGGTGCGGTCGAAGCCACCGCCGGGCCGGTAAGGGATAACGATCGAGATCGATTCGACTTGCGGCGCTGGCCGATCGGCCGAGCCACAGCCGGCAATAAACACTCCGCTCAGCGCGGCGACGATGCCCCATCGCGCGGTGCGATGCCTCCAAGCACGCTGGGCGCGGGCAAGGCTCATGCTTCGTTCTGCAGGGGCGGCAGCGTCTCCCTTTCCGCGTCGTAGGGCTCGTCCATTTTAGGCTCGAGCCCTTGCTCGGCGAGCGCATCCGCGAACATCGTCCGCACCAGCTTGCTCTCGTCAGCGTAATCGATCTGGTGACCGCCGATACGGCGGCTGATCCACGCCTTAGGCACGCCTTGCGCGTTTCGTATCGCGACCCCTTCATATTTGAATGCCAGATACCGTGCGGGACTATTGCCCGTGTTGAAGTGCTGGTGATACCACATGTTCGGCGGCGTG
>JAHEEM010000132.1 GCA_024640695.1 Rhodospirillaceae bacterium
AGCCGGACGCCGCCGCCTAGCTTCTTGATGATCTGCGTCTGGGCCGCGCCGCCGACACGGGAGACCGACAGGCCCGCGTTGATTGCAGGGCGGATACCGGCGTTGAACAAATCGGTTTCGAGAAAGATCTGCCCGTCCGTGATCGATATGACATTGGTCGGCACGAAGGCAGAGACGTCTCCGGCCTGCGTCTCTATGATCGGCAAGGCGGTCAACGAGCCCGTCTTGCCCTTGACCTTGCCCTCAGTGAAGCGCTCGACGTAGTCGATGTTGACGCGAGCGGCGCGCTCGAGCAAACGGGAGTGCAAATAGAAGACGTCGCCTGGGTATGCCTCACGGCCCGGTGGCCGGCGCAGAAGCAACGAGACCTGCCGATAAGCCCAGGCCTGCTTCGTCAGGTCGTCATAGATGATTAGCGCATCTTCGCCACGGTCCCTGAAGTATTCGCCCATGGCACACCCGGAGTAGGGCGCGATGTACTGCATGGCGGCAGAGTCCGCCGCGGACGCCGCCACAACGATCGTATGCTCCATCGCCCCCTCCTCCTCGAGCCGGCGAACGAGGTTCGCCACCGTCGAGTTCTTCTGGCCGATAGCGACGTAGATGCACTTAATGCCCGTGCCTTTCTGGTTAATGATCGTATCAATGGCAACGGCGCTCTTGCCCGTCTGCCTGTCACCGATGATGAGCTCGCGCTGGCCGCGGCCGATCGGGACCATCGCATCGATAGATTTCAGCCCCGTCTGCACTGGTTGATTGACGGACTGGCGGTCGATGACGCCTGGCGCGACCTTCTCGATAGGCGATGTCAGCTCGGCGTTGATGGGCCCCTTACCGTCCAGAGGCGTTCCGAGCGAGTCGACGACGCGACCGAGCAGCGCCTCGCCGACCGGCACCTCGAGAATACGGCCCGTGGTCTTGACCGTGTCGCCTTCCGACAGGTGCTTATAGTCGCCGAGCACGACGGCGCCGACCGAGTCCTGCTCGAGGTTCAAGGCGAGGCCGAAGGTATTTCCCGGAAACTCGATCATCTCTCCGTACTGGGCGTCACCCAGCCCGTGGATGCGCACGATACCATCGGTGAGCGCGATAATGGTGCCCACATCGCGCGCTTCCGACGTCGCTTCGAAATTCTGAATTCGCTGTCGAATCAGATCGCTGATCTCTGACGCTTTAAGTGCCATATCCCTTCCCCAATTAACCGATCAAGGATCCGGCCAGCCGCTGTAAGCGACTCCTGACCGAACCGTCGATAACCATATCGTCGGCGCGGACTACCGCTCCGCCGACCAATTCCGGGTCGATCTCGACCTCCAGCTCCACCGCACGGCCTAGCCGACGTTGCAGGGCTTGCGCGATCGTGTCGACTTGCGCCGCGTCCACCTCGCTGGCAGACACGAGCTTGACCCCGATCTTGTTCTCGGCAAGCGCTTTGAGCTTGTCGAACTGAATTGCGATCTCTGCAAGCGCTGCAAGGCGCCCGTTCTCACTCAGGATCGCGAGCAGATTGTTGCCGGCCGCGGAGCCGAACACGCCGCCGGCGGACGTGTCCGCCAGGATGGAGCGCACGAAGTCCGCGCGTTGCTGCGCGCGCAGAGCCGGGCGCGCGAGGAAAGTCTTGGCCCCGGCGTCGGAAACCACTGCCGCCGCCGCGTGCAGCCCATCAGACCAAGCACCAAGATCGTCGCTGTCTCTGGCGATGGCAAATACGGCCTTGGCGTACGGCCGGGCTACTGTGCTGAAGTCCGCCATCGATATGCGCCTAGAGCTCCGCAGCGAGCTGATTCAGCAGCTCGCGGTGCGTCTCGGTGTTGATCTCGCGCGAGAGGATGCGTTCGGCGCCGGCCATGGCAACCGCCGCAACCTGGCTGCGCAGCTCGTCCCGGGCACGGTTCATCTCCACATCGATCTCTGCCCGCGCACCGTCAAGCTGCCGTTGCCTTTCGGTTTCGCCCGTGGACTTGGCCGCCTCAACGATTCCGCTGGCGCGCACGTTGGCTTGGTCGACGATGCCGCGCGCCTGCTCGCGGGCCTCGGCAATGATCTTCTCCGCATCGGATCTCGCAGCCGCGAGATCGGTCTGCCCGCGCTCGGCCGCAGCTAGGCCGTCCGCAATTTCTCTCTGGCGCGCCTCGATCGCGGTCGTGATCGGCGGCCAGATGAACTTCATACAGAACCAGACGAACACGAGCATCGAGATCGACTGGCCGATCAATGTCAGATTGAAATCCACAGGGCTCTCCTGCTATCTACGCTGGCTTCGAGGCCCCCGCGGGGCCTCGAACGTTGGACCGAAGCCGTCCGGCGTCAAACGATGAACGGGTTGGCGAACGCAAAAAACAGCGCAATACCCACACCGATCATCGCAATAGCGTCGAGTAGTGCGACGACAAGGAACATCTGCGTACGCAACATCGGCGCGAGCTCGGGCTGGCGGGCCGCACCCTCGAGAAATCGGCCGCCTAGCAGCCCCATGCCGATACCGACGCCCAACGCACCGAGGCCGATGAGTAGCGCAACAGCGAGCAAATTCATACCAATCACAAAGTCCATCAGTGTCTCCAGTCGAGTAATCCGGCGATAGAAACCAATCAGTGCTCGACCTCATGGGCCGAGCTCAAATAAACAATCGTCAACATCATAAAGATGAAGGCTTGTAGCGTAACTACAAGTACGTGGAATACCGCCCAGCCGAAATGCAGCGGCAGCTGATAAAGGCCGAGCAGCGCAATCAGAATGAAGATCAACTCGCCCGCATACATGTTACCGAAGAGCCGCAGCGACAACGATACCGGCTTGGCCAGCAAGGATACGCCTTCGAGAATGAAGTTGAACGCAATGATGAACGGTGCGGCGATAAGGCCGAGACCTTTGGTTGGCGGCGCAATCGGGTGCATCGTGAGCTCCTTCGTGAAGCCGACGAAACCTTTCATCTTGATCGAGTAGAAGATGATCAAAATAAATACTGAAATCGACATTGCGAAGGTGACATTGACGTCAGTAGTCGGCACGGCCTTGAGGTAAGGCACGCCGATAGCCGCGGCCGTTACCGGCAGCCAGTCCACCGGAATCAAATCCATGAGATTCATGAGCAGAACCCACATGAAGATCGTCAGCGACAGCGGCGCGATGAGCTTGCTGTGACCGTGAAAGGCGTCGCGCACGGAACCATCGACGAACCCGATAATGAGCTCTACAGCCGCCTGCAGCTTAGTCGGCTTGCCCGCCGTCGCTTGCTTGGCAACCTTGCGAAAGAAAAACACAAATACAAGGCCGAGCAAGACCGAGAAGAACATCGAATCGACGTTCAGGGTGAAGAAGTTCCCCGCGCAATGACCCCAAACCCACTCGCCGTGATCTCTGCACACTTGCAGATTCGTCAGGTGATGCTGGATGTACTCGCTCGCGGTTTGCTCCGCGCCGCCGTGCGATTCTTCCATGCCTTAGCTCTTCGTTCCCAGTTTAAGGTTCGCGGTGCCGCCGCCAAAGAGCAGGGCCCCGAGGACTACGGTCTGCGCGGCGATGAAACCTCCAAAAACAGCCAATCCGGAGATCGGCCTCACCGTCGCGAATATAACGCCGAACAGCAGCGCCGTGAGCAGCAGCTTTCCGATAACACCGATCTGTGCCGACCGCAGCACCGCCGCCGCATCATCGTCACGACGAGGCCCTACCAGCCGAGCGGCCAGAAAAGCGTTAGGTGCTACCGCCGCAATGCCGCCGAGCAGCGCCGACACACCTGCAACTGCGCCAATCCAAAGTCCGAGCAGCACGGCGAGGGCCGCCGCGACCCCTGCTTGCGCGAGCAAGGTCATGGGCACGACACGCCTGTCGTCTACTTGCACAGTGGCCTCTTGGTCTGCCAGGAGCAGTCACTCGGCGAAGGACGCCGGCAAAAAAAAGCCACGACGGCATCGTGGCACCTGTCCAGCGGCAGCATTGTAAGCAGTCGTCAGATCGTAAGCAACACGCAACCGGCCGCACTGACCTAGGGGCGGTCGCAAGCTATGGGCGAAGCGGCCTCTCCCGACTGGCCGCCTAGGCTACTTAATGTGGGCGAGAATGCCCTCGAGCTCATCGCTGCTGTGATAGCGAATCACCAGGCGCCCGCCTCGCGGCCCGTGCTCAATGCTGACCTGCGCCCCGAGCCGGTCGGCGAGCTCGGTTTCGAGCCGAGCCACGTCCGCGTCCTTGGCAGACTTAGACCTGGCCCGACGGCGTTCGGCACCGGGCGTGCCCACTACTCTGCGGACCGCGGCCTCGGTCTCGCGCACGCTCCAGCCACCTTTGGCGACCCGTCGAGCGATGTCGAGCATGAGCTCCGGGGACTCTATCCCGAGCAGCGCGCGAGCATGGCCCATACCGAGCTCGCGGCGCTCGAGTAGGCTCTTGATCGGGCCGGGCAACTCCAGCAACCGTAGCAGGTTCGTGACGGCGACACGCGACCGCCCGACGGCATCGGCCGCTTCGGCGTGCGTCATGTCGAAATCCTCGACGAGCTGGTGCAGCGCCCGAGCCTCCTCTAGCGGATTCAGGTCCTCGCGCTGGATATTCTCAATCAGGGCCATGGCCACGGCAGCCTCATCCGGGATGTCCCGAACGATCGCCGGCACGGTGTGCAGGCCGGCCAGCTGCGCAGCCCGCCAGCGGCGCTCGCCAGCCACGATTTCGTAGTGCAACTCGCCGTCGCGCTTGCCGATCGGGCGGACCACAATGGGTTGCACGATGCCTTGGGCCTTTATCGACTCGGCCAGGTCGACGATTGTCTCCTCGCGCATGTCCGAGCGCGGCTGATACCGGCCGCGCTCGAGCAAATCTACGGGTAGCTCCTGCAGCTGCGCCTCGCTGGCGGTCTTATCCGGCGGCGGAGCGCTGCTGAGCAGGGCTTCGAGGCCGCGGCCGAGACTCTTGCGTTTAGCCATGTTGCGCTCTACCACCGTGGGGCCTTCATGAGCGAGATTGTAGCTCAAGCGTTCGCGCTTTCAGCGGCCTCGCGGCGATTGATCTCACCGGCGAGTGCGAGGTAGGCGAGAGCGCCGCGGGAGTACTTATCGTGGTAAAGCGCAGGCCGGCCGAAACTTGGCGCCTCGGCCAGACGAACGTTCCGCGGTATCACGGTACGGAACACGCGCTCGCCGAAGTGATGCGTCAGCTGGCCTGAGACCTCGGTCGCGAGATTGTTGCGCGGGTCGAACATCGTGCGCAGGATGCCGTGCAGGCGGAGCTTCGGATTTGCGCCGCTGCGAATTTGCTCGATAGTGCCGAGCAGGGCCGTCAAACCCTCGAGCGCATAATACTCGCACTGCATCGGGATCAGCACGCCGTCTGCCGCAGCGAGGGCGTTGACCGTGAGCATGTTCAGCGACGGCGGGCAATCGATCAGTATGTAATCGTAGTTAGCAACGATCGGCGCGAACGCGCGACGCAGCCGGAACTCGCGCTCGGCCTGTCCGAGCAGCTCGACCTCTGCGAGCGTAAGTCCCTGATTACTAGGTAATAACTGGAAGTTGCCCTCGACGGCAGGGACGATGGCCTGCGCCGCCTCGACGGCGTCGAGCAGCACCTCGCAGACCGTCAGATCGAGCGAGGATTTGTCGACGCCGCAACCCATCGTGGCATTGCCCTGCGGATCCAGATCGACAACGAGCACGCGCCGGTGAGTTGCCGCAAGCGACGCGGCAAGGTTCACGCAGGTCGTGGTCTTGCCGACCCCGCCCTTCTGGTTCGCTATAGCCAAAATCTTTCCCACGGATTCCCCTTAGGGCGTCGTCAGCGCGCCGCCCGCTCGATTGCGACCAACGCACCCTCGAGCAGATGGCTAACGCCGCTGTCTAGCCGGCGCACGGTGTAACGCTTGTCAACGGCACTCGCCTCCGGCCCGATATCGGCCTTCGTCAGCACGAGCAAGACGCTGTCGCTCCCTAGCAGGTGCTCCGTGAGCCCGATGAGCTCGGGTAACGCGGCAACCGCACGGGCCAGCACGGTATCAAACGGCGCCATGCCGCGTAAATCCTCTACGCGGCTATGCTCGATCGTGACGTTGCTCAAGTTCAGGGCGCCCTTAACATGGCTAAGGAATCGCGCGCGCTTCGCGCGACTCTCGATGAGCGTGAACTCCCTATCAGGCTCGACGATCGCCAGCGGAATGCCAGGCAGGCCCGCGCCGCTCCCGACATCGGCGATCCTGACGCCGCGAAGAAATTCGCGCAATACCAGACTCTCGGACAGGTGGCGACGAATCATCTGCTCGGGATCGGTGACTGCGGTCAGGTTATGCACGCGGTTCCAGCGCGCGAGCAGCTCCAGAAACGCGGCGAGCTGCTCGGCATCGGCCAAGCCCAGCGCGAGCCCCGCGCTGCCGAGCCGTTTGAGAATCAGATCGCGCATCGGTGCAGTATACGGGGGCAGAACGCCGGCGATGAGCGTGTCGATACCTGCGCCCACGCACGGCTTGGGCGTGGCGTCTAGGCTACATCAGCTCCTCGGCGAAATGACAGGCGACATGGCTGGCGGCGACGCGCCTGAGCTCGGGGACTTCGTCTGCACAGCGCTGCCGGGCAAACCGACAACGGGTCCGGAAGCGGCAGCCGGACGGGGGGTCCATCGGCGACGGCAAATCCCCCGACAGCAGCTCGCGCTTGCGGTCGCGTTCCTTGTCGGGATCGGGTATTGGAACCGAGCTGATCAGCGCGCGCGTGTATGGATGGCTCGGGCGCTCGTACAGATCATCCCTGCTAGCGACCTCCACGGCCATACCCAGATACATGACCATCACCCGATGGCTGATATGCCGAACTACGGCGAGATCGTGTGCGATGAAGATCAGCGACATGCCGAAATCATCCTGCAGATCCATGAGCAGGTTGACGATCTGCGCCTGAATAGAGACGTCGAGCGCACTGACCGGCTCATCGCAGATGATGAGCTTGGGCTCGAGCACAAGGGCCCGCGCAATGCCGATACGCTGACACTGGCCTCCCGAAAATTCGTGCGGATAGCGGTTCAACTCCCGCCCGCCCAGGCCGACGCGCTTGAGCACGTCGATGACCCGCTTCCTCACGGCGCTCTTGTCGAGCTCCGGATGATGCGTCCAAAGCGGCTCACTAACGATATCGCCGACGGTCATGCGCGGGTTCAGCGACGCGAGCGGATCCTGGAAAATGACCTGCACCTCGCTGCGCATCGCTCGCAGTCCGAATTTGTCGAGCTGGTCGAGCCGTTTGCCCATAATGCACACGCGTCCGGCCGTGATGGGCACGAGCTTGAGTATGGCCCGCGCGAGCGTCGACTTGCCGCAGCCGGATTCGCCCACGATGCCGAGCGTCTCACCGGGTGCGAGCCTCAAAGCGACACCGTCCACGGCCCTGACTTCGCGGTGTCGCCCCCAAAGACCACTGCCCTGCACCCCAAAAGAGACCTTTAAGCCATCCACCTCGAGCAGCGCCGCCCGTGCGTTACCGCCAGCCGGCGCGGTTATCTGTGTGTCATCCGACGGCGAGCTGCTGACGCCTATCAGCAGGCGCGCCGCGCGCGTTTCATCGAGCCGCGGCACGGCGTCCAATAGCGCGCGGGTGTACTTATCCTTCGGCCGGTAGTAGATCTCCGCAACCGAACCCTGCTCTTTGAGCTCACCGGCATTCATCACCAGCACGCGCTCGCAGTTTCCCGCCACGACCCCGAGATCGTGCGTAATCAAAATAGTCGATGTCTCGAAACGCTGGCTCAGATCGCGCATCAGATCGAGGATCTGCGCCTGCACCGTGACGTCGAGCGCGGTCGTAGGCTCGTCGGCGACGAGTATCTCGGGGTTGAGCAACAGGCTCGCGGCGATCATGACGCGTTGCCGCATGCCTCCCGACAGCTCGTGCGGGAAGCGATCGAGCCGGTCACGCGCTTCCGGAATGCGCACCGCCTCGAGCAGCTCCAGGCACCGTGCACGCGCGGCCTGCTTGGATATGTTCTCGTGCTCGCGCACGACCTGCATCATCTGATTGGCAACCGTCAGATAGGGGTTCAGCGAGGTCATCGGATCCTGGAAGATCATCGAGATCCGCCGACCGCGAATGCGCCTGAGCTGCTTCTCCGAGAGCGCTAGCAGATTGCGCCCGTCGAACTCGGCGATTCCTTCGGCACGGCCGTTATCTGCCAAAAGTCCGATCAGGCTCAGCACAGCCTGGCTCTTGCCCGAACCCGACTCGCCGACGATGCCGAGGGTCTCGCCGCGCTCAAGCGTGAAGCTCAGGTTCTTGACGGCATGCACTTCGCCATCGGGCGTGTCGAAATGCACGTTGAGGCCTCTGACGTCGAGCAGGCTCATCAGCGATCCTTCGGATCCAGCGCATCCCGCATGCCATCGCCGAGAAAGTTAAAACAGAACAGCGTTGCCGCGAGAAACAGCGCCGGAAAAACGAGCATCCACGGCGCACTCTCGAGCTCCTCAGCGCCGTCTTTGACCAATGCGCCCCACGAAGTCATCGGTTCCTGCACTCCGAGCCCCAAGAAGCTCAAGAACGACTCGACCAAGATGACCTGCGGAATCGTCAGCGTGACGTAGACCGCAACGACACCGAGCAGGTTCGGCACAATGTGCCTGCGTAGAATCGCGAACGTGCTAACGCCTTGCGCGACAGCGGCCTCGACGAACTCCTTCTGCTTTAGGCTCAAGGTCTGGCCGCGCACGATCCTGGCCATGTCGAGCCAATTAATTGCGCCGATCGCAACGAATATCAGCAGAATATTACGGCCGAAGAAAACCATGAGCAGGATCACGAGAAACATAAACGGCAGCGCATAGAGTATGTCGACGACACGCATCATCGCGTGATCGAGTCGCCCGCCGAGATAACCCGCGGTCGCGCCGTAGCTGATCCCGATCCCAAGGCTCACGATCGTTGCGACGATGCCGACCATGAGTGAAATTCGTCCGCCATAGAGCGTGCGCACAAAAAGATCCCTGCCGAGTGTGTCCGTGCCGAAGATGTGGCCGGTTTCAAGATTCGGCCCGATAGCTAGATTGCTCCAGTCGGTGAAGTCGTAGCTGTAGGGGCTCAGCCAGGGCCCGACGACGACGAGCACGGCCATGACGGCGATGACCACCGCCGACACAACCGCGGCACGGTTGCGCCGCAGCACGCGCCAGGCGTCGTTCCAGAGACTTCGGCCCGGAAATTCCTCCGTCTGTGCCTGAGCTATGTCGGTGCTCAACTGTATTTCACCCTTGGGTCGAGCCAGGCATAGGCGAGATCGACGAGAAAGTTCGCGACGATTATGAGCACGCCATAGAAGACGACGACACCCATCACGAGGGTGTAGTCGCGATTCAGCGCACCCTGAACAAAGAAGCGTCCGAGGCCCGGCACACCGAAAATCTGCTCGATCACGACCGACCCCGTGATGACCGCGGCCAACGCGGGTCCTAAGTAGGAGACCACCGGCAACAACGCGGGCTTTAGCGCATGACGAAGCAGGATC